>JAAYJG010000533.1 GCA_012523055.1 Ruminiclostridium sp.
TACAGCCCATAACGATCCACTCAAAGGATGAGATAGGTGTTTTGGCCGATTCCTTCAGCATTATGAGTGCCAACATCAGAAACTCTGTACAGGACTTGAAACAGAAGGTGGAAATTGAGAAGAAGCTTCGTGAAGAAGAGCTGAAAATAGTTCGAATGGAGCAGTTGGTCAGGGAAGCCCGTTTTGAAGCACTGCAGTCCCAAATCAATCCCCATTTTTTGTTTAATACCTTGAACACCATATCCAGAACGGCCATGTTTGAGAATGCCGTTAAATCGGTGAAGCTGACCCAGACCCTGTCAAACCTGTTCCGGTACCGGCTTCGGCAAAAAAGCGCCATCGTGCCCCTGTCCGAGGAGCTGTACATCATTAACGAATATATTTATTTGCAAAAGGTACGTTTCGGTGATCGTCTGGATTATATCGAACAGGTCAGTGATGAATGCAAAGACATTCCCATCCCGGTTTTTCTGTTTCAGCCTCTGGTTGAAAACGCGATTATCCACGGGATCGAGCCGAAGGTAAAGGGCGGTAAAATCAGGATTAAAGCCAGGCTCAGAAATGACAGCAAGGGGCTGGAAATGGTTGTGGTTCACATTACAGACACGGGCATCGGCATGTCGAAAGAGCAGCTTGAAAAAATCAGAAACCTCGATGTGGTTGAAGTAAGCAATATCGGTGTTGCCAATGTCTATCATCGTTTGCGTATAGCCGGCGGACAAAGTAGTCAGTTCAGCATCCGCAGCCGCTTCAATGAAGGGACAAGCATCGAAATCCGGTTTTCAAAGGAGGCGTTCAGAGATGCGCGCTTGTAAATTGGTTATTGAAATAGGGCTTTGCGTCGCTTTTCTTATGATGCTTACCGGTTGCAACCATGTTCAAACAAACATGAAGGAAACCTATGCCTATACCTTTCGGTTGGGGGAAAACCACCCCGAAAGCCATCCAACCTCACAGGCGAATTTGGAATTTGCCCGGCGTGTTGAGGAAGAAACCGACGGCAGGGTTAAAATCATCGTACATTTCAATCAGGTATTGGGAGCCGAACCGGAGGTGATTGATCAGGTTCGTTTCGGTGCGATTGATTTTACGAGGGTTTCCGTTGCGAATCTGGTTGAAACCGTACCAGACCTGTATGTGCTGCAGCTGCCTTATCTATATGAGGATCGGGATCATATGTGGCGCGTTCTGGACAGCGATATCGGGGATGAATTGCTTGAAGGGGTGGGAGACTACGGCTTCGTTGGCCTGACATGGTTTGATGCGGGCTCCAGAGGCTTCTATACCAAGGACAAGCCTATTGAAAAGCTGGAGGATCTGAACGGCATGACCATACGTCTGATGGAAAACCCGCTGATGATGGAAATGTCAAAGGCCATGGGGTTTACAGGTGTACTGAAGCCATACGGTGAGGTATATCCCCTGATCCAACAGGGAGAAATCAATGGCGCTGAAAACAATTTCTCAAGCTACCTCACTTCATCCCATTACCTGGTGGCTCGTTACTTTACGATGGATGAGCACCTGAGAATACCTGAAATACTCATCGGCAGCAAGATCGCCCTATCCGTTCTTTCCGAAGAGGATTGGGCAATCATTCGCAAAGTAGCCAAAGAAACAACGGTTTATCAGAAACAGCTTTGGTCCGAAATGGAAGAGGAAGCAAAGCAAACGCTGATAGAGGATGGCGTACAGATCATTGAACTGAAGGATCGCTCCGCTTTTGTGCAGGCAGTTCAGCCGGTTTATGACAAATATGAGGAACAATACGGCGCGTTAATCAGACGTATCCGGGCGAAGTGAGAGGAAAAGGAGGCGTAAA
>JAAYJG010000534.1 GCA_012523055.1 Ruminiclostridium sp.
ATAAATTCATTAGTGGAAAGCTATACAGGGTTGGATTTATATGTAAAAGTTTATAGATGATTTTGATTACTACAAAAAAATTGCCGTCAATGGCTTGACAGAAACCCTTTCTTCTCGCCCCTTGACAAACCTGAATGAATCTGTTAAGCTTTCAATAAATTCATATTATTGAAACCTTTGATTGAGAGTAGTAGCATAAACCACTTTATCTAAAGAGAGCCGCAGGCGGTGGGATTGCGGTGTTGAAGCTTATCGCGAATGGGCTCATGAGGGCGGTGCGGAAAGTTAAAGTATGCCAGCCGGGATCTTCACCCGTTATCCATGAAGCATGTATGACCGTACATGAAACAAGCGGCGCGTTGGCGCAATCTGGGTGGTACCGCAGAGATTACAGTCTTTGTCCCTGACATGGGGATAAAGGCTTTTTTATTTGTTTAGAAAACTCCTGCAAACGGGAGTCTTAAATAATATCAAGGAAAGGATGATAACCATGACAGCAATACCTTACAAAATTTACTTATCTGAAAAGGAGCTTCCGAAAAGCTGGTATAACCTGAAAGCAGCCATGAAGGAGCTGCCAGATCCGATGCTTCACCCGGGCACATTGAAACCCTGCACCATAGACGATTTAAAACCTATCTTTTGTGATAAACTTTGCGAGCAGGAAATGAACAGCAAGGATTTGTATATCGAAATTCCGGAGGGACTGTTTGAGTTTTACAAAATGATTCGCCCTTCCCCGTTGATCCGCGCATATGCCCTTGAGAAATTACTGGACACCCCGGCTGAAATCTACTACAAGTTTGAAGGTACGAACACTTCGGGTTCGCATAAGCTGAATACTGCTGCAGCCCAGGCCTATTATGCCAAAGAACAGGGCATCACCAGTCTGTCCACAGAAACCGGTGCGGGCCAATGGGGAACTGCCCTTTCCATGGCTTGCGCATTTTACAATATCGACCTGACTGTTTATATGGTAAAGGTTTCATCCCAGCAAAAACCCTACCGTAAAACAGTCATTGAAACCTACGGTGGAAAAGTGATTCCTTCACCCTCCGATACCACCGAGGTAGGCAGAAAAATTCTTGAAGCCATGCCGGAAACCGGCGGATCCCTGGGTTGTGCCATCTCCGAAGCCATAGAGGTAGCACTGAAAACTGAAAACTGCAGGTATGTGCTGGGCAGCGTTTTGGATCATGTGCTGCTGCACCAGTCCATCATCGGTGAAGAAACCAGGATAGCTTGTGAGAAATATGGCATTCAGCCCGACATCATCATCGGTTGTTTGGGTGGGGGGTCCAATTTCGGAGGGCTTGTCGCACCCTTTATGGGCGATAAGATTGCCGGGAAAAACAATATCCGCTTTATTGGTGTGGAACCTGCTTCCTGTCCCACACTCACCCGTGGAAAATATGCTTACGATTTTGGAGATACCGGAAAAACCACGCCACTGTTCAAAATGTATACGCTTGGTTCCGGGTTTATCCCGTCACCCAATCACGCAGGTGGCTTAAGATATCATGGAATGAACGCTATGATTTCCAAACTGTATCATGATGGACTGATGGAAGCCCGCACGGTGACACAGACTAAAGCATTTGAAGCTGCAGTTTCCTTTGCGCGCTGTGAAGGTATTCTGCCGGCCCCTGAATCCTCTCATGCGCTGTGCGCAGCCGTGGATGAAGCTCTGCTTTGCAAGGAAACCGGCGAGAAGAAAACCATTATTTTTGGCCTGTCGGGTACAGGATACTTTGATATGACCGCATACAGCAGCTTTAACAATGGAACAATGGCCGATAATATTCCTACCGATGAAGACCTGGAGAAGGGCTTTGCGACAATACCAGATATTGGATAATATTGTAATACGCAAAAAACAAGAACAAATGAACTCATGGGGAGTGTGAATATATAGAACGTATTCACACTCCTTTCTTTTATCTGCAAATGGTATATTAGCGCAGACGGTTGCATTGAAGATAGTTCCTTGCCTGAAAGGCTCCTTGTCTGGCAAGACATTTCTTCATTCTGCATGAGATCGAATAAAATTAGACCTGGTAATTGTTTGAACAACCCAAACCAAGTAAAAATTCAGCAAATAGTCTGGTATAATTTCACTTTATGTAATATTATGATATATAAGGTTTTACATCTGATCTGTTTGCGTCCAACGCTTACAGGGCATTTGAAAATCCTCTTTGGGCTGAAAAATCATGAGTACAAGGAGCGTTTGGAGTATGGGAAAGTTAAATGTAGTGATTGTTGATGCGACAGGGAACAAGGAGCAGAAGGTGGGCTTGCCCGATGATATCAAATGCGGAATCATTATGGTAAAGCTGATCGAGAAGATCAAACTTCCATCGGTGGGCCCGGACGGTAATCCGATCAGCTACAAATTCATTCATAAAGTGACGGGGCGACAGCTTCTGGAAAACCAAACCCTGGGTGAAGCAGGAATCAAGGACGGCGATGTATTAAGGCTTCAGCCTGAAATCACGGCGGGAAAACAAAATGGATAATCAATTCAATCTGGAGGCTTCTGAGTTTACAGAAGATAAATACGCCAGGCTAAGGCTGATCAACTGGTGGGATCAGGATCGTCTGTCGAAAGCCGTCGTTCTGGTGGTTGGGGCAGGTGCAATCGGGAATGAATTGATCAAGAATCTGGCCCTGCTGGGAATTGGGAAAATCCTGATTGTCGATATGGACAGAATTGAGCATACCAATCTGACCCGGTCGGTTCTTTTCCGCGCCGGGGATGTAGGTCGTTACAAGGCTGAGGTCGCGGCGAAAAGAGCCATGGAGATCAACCCAGATGTCACCGCAAAAGCGTTTACGGGCAATGTGATCGACGACCTGGGGCTTGGGGTGTTCCGGCGTGTGGACGTGGTCCTGGGCGGGCTGGATAATCGTGAAGCCAGGCTTGGCATCAATCAGGCGTGTTACAAGGTAAACAAGCCCTGGATCGATGGCGCCATCGAAGTTTTGAACGGTATTGCCCGCGTATTCATGCCGCCTGACGGGGCTTGCTACGAGTGTACCATGACCGAAACAGACTGGAAGCTGATCAACAAGAGGAAATCCTGCGCGCTGTTAACCCATCAACAGATGTCCGAGGGGAGAATCCCCACCACGCCTACTTCTTCCTCAATCATCGCTGGTATTCAGGTGCAGGAAATGCTGAAGCTGCTTCACAGGGACAGAAATCTTCCCACGCTGGCGGGTAAGGGCTTCGTGTTTAATGGCTTGACCCATGATTCCTATATTGTCGAGTATCAGTACAAGGATGGCTGCATGAGCCACGAATCTTATGAAGAAATCACTGAAATGCCATGGTCTGCCAAAAGAACGACCCTTAGTACAATTGTGCAGCATGTGAAAAGGGATATGGGAGAAAAGGCGGTTTTAGACCTCGAGCGGGACATTGCAACGGTCGCGGAATGTACTTGCGGCCATCATAAAAATCTGTTATTACCGGTACATAAGCTCCGCGGCGAAGACCTGTCCTGTTCCGCATGTGGAAAAGTCATGAGCTTCGACACGGTTCACAGCATAGATGGATCAGAGATGTTTATCTATAAAACTCCCATGGAAATCGGAATTCCGATGCTTCATATCCTTACCGGCAGGGTCGGCACACGGGTAAAATACTTCGAGTTCTCAGCGGATGAAGAGGAAACGATGGGCTAACAGAAAGGAACTGATATCATGACGGCCAGAATCAGAAGATTATTATCAGACTTTGAGCAGGTGAAAAAGGATTTCAGCGGCCACCCCCATATTACTGTAGAGCCCGTTGGCGAAGAACCTCCCGAGAGGTACCGGGTTACCTTTTTTGTCAACGGAATTTACCTGCTGCCGGACGGAAAGGTTGAAACTCTTGCAAGGCACGAGGTGGAGATTACCTTGCATGCAGAGTACCCAAGGTACAAGCCCATTTGTAAAATTTTAACGCCCATATGGCACCCGAATTTCCGCGATGGGCAAATCTGTATCGGAGATATCTGGGGAGCGGGAGAGTCCCTCAGCGATATCATCATTAATATCGGGGACATGATCCAGTACAAATCTTGGAATTCTTACAGCCCTCTGTCTGCAGAAGCGGCAAAATGGGCCATAGAAAACAAGCATCTGTTTCCTGTCGGAAACCTGAACCTCTACCAGCCGGATTATTCGGCGGCTTCCGATGAGTTTGAAATTGATCTGCTAGCGGTACTTTACAAGATATTACTATCCAATGATGAAGATGTTGAAAATTAAGGCTTTATACAATATATTGTGTATAACCTAACTTAATATTAACAAATATTGCATTAATATAGGTTTTGTGATACTATATAGCTGAAGTATAACCTAATTG
>JAAYJG010000535.1 GCA_012523055.1 Ruminiclostridium sp.
AATATCCATCGGGACGGAACAAGCGGCAACAAGCGCCTTTTCCAGGACAGCTTCCCTGTTGGGATCTTCCTTCGGGATGCCATAAGCGGCTGACAGCGGTTCAAAAACCTCTGCATCTTTTTCGATCAGGGCCAGTAAACGACTGATGGAGGCTTGAGAAACCTCAAGAATTTTCTCGATGTCCTGCTGATATTCTGCGTACTTTTTCTTGCCCGAGGTCAGGTTTGCAACCATGGAGCACAAAGAGACTCCAATTGCCCCGATGAGAGCACTGGCACCCCCGCCGCCCGGAACGGGTGCTTTGGAGGACAATTGATTTATAAACTCGTGGATTTCCATGTTCATATTCATAATCATTCACTCCTGCCCAATGAAACTAATATCCATTGTTACACAATTTACCGGTTACGGCAATAGTTTTTCCCGGTCATGAATACAAAAACACCCGCCTTGAAAGCGGGTATTTTTGATTAATATGATTGAGTAAGCCTGTAAGCCGGGTTCTGTATTGGATGATCATCTATCTAGGCCGGGCATTACTGCGCGGCTCAAGCCACCCCTGAGGACTGGCGGGCAGCCAATGCGTCCTCATCACGGTGTTGCTCCAGGTGGGGTTTACAGAGCGCTCCCTGTCGCCAGGGAACCGGTGAGCTTTTACCTCACCTTTCCACCCTTACCTCAGGAGAAAACACCTTAAAATTTTCCATTGGAAAATTTCTCTGCGTTTTCCCGTTAAGGCGGTCTATTTCTGTTGCACTTTCCTTCAAGTCGCCTTGACCGGGAGTTACCCGGCACCCTGCCCTGTGGAGCCCGGACTTTCCTCGTATGCGGCCTTTCGGCCTGCACACGCGATCATCTGGCTTACTCAATATGTAGTTGTAAGTCGTCATTTTCAGATCCTGGAATATCGGTTCCACGCCGTACAGCTTATTGTTGCCTGGTTGTACCATGGGTACGGATGATAACCTTTTACTGAAGCATCATCCGCTACCTGTATTCAAATATGTCCTGCCCATAGTGCTCAAAGATTATAACATCTTTGAACTGTTTTTTCAATGCATCAGATATTCCCTGAATAAACAGTTTTTCGGTGTGATAGTGCCCGGCATCTACAGTGAAAATACCTGCCTGCTGCAAATTCTGCGCATCATGATATTTCAGGTCACCGGTCACCAACGCGTCTGGTTTTTGGGCTTTAATCGCCTTAACGTCACCGTCGAAGCTACCGCAAAATACAGCTACCCGGCTGATGGAATCAGGGTTTACCCCGCCGATAGTCCGGACATTTGGAACCTGCAGTTTTTCCTTCACATAATCAATAAATGCTGCTGCATTCAGCTTGTCTTTCAGTGTTCCCACCTTGCCAAGACTGTATTCAACCCCGGGTTTCTCCAGCCGGTAAACATCATAAGCAACCTCTTCGTATGGGTGTGCTTTCAGCATACTATCAATCACTTTCTCCAACCGTTCATGGGGCACTATGGTTTCCAGGCGGTATTCGCGAACAGTTTCCAGTTCTCCCTTTTGACCGATATAGGGGTTTGTACCGTCACCCGGCTTAAAAGTTCCGTTCCCTTCTGTTGAAAAACCGCAGTCACTATACTTTCCGATCCAGCCAGCACCGACGTCATAAACAGCCCTCTGAACCTGTTCCAGACTATTTTCGGGGACAAATACCACCAGCTTGTACAATGCTTCCCTGTAATGCGGCTTCAGGCCTTCAACCTCTTGAAGCTCCAATGCAGCGGCCAGATACTCGTTCAGCCCGTTACTGGCAACGTCAAAATTGGTATGTGCAGCGTACACACAAATGTTTTCACGAATGCACTGCGCCAGCATGGCACCTGTACCAAAGCCGGTATGGATGCTTTTCATCGGACGAAACAGAATGGGATGATGGGAAAGGATCATCTGCACCTTTTTTCTTATGGCATCATTTATCGCTTCCTGTGTAAGGTCCAGACAGACCAGTACCCTTTGAACCTCACTGTCTGGGTTCCCCCATTGCAAACCGGAGTTATCATAATCCTCCTGTAGAAACAGCGGAGCTTCCTTCTCCAGAAAAGCAATAATCTCTTTACACAGCAAGCAAATCACATCCTTCACACCATTGTCCAGTTCATCTTAACAGATCTTTCTCAAGCTTTCAACGTCACTCCTGTGAAACCTGCCAAGGTTTCGTGTTGTTTGGCGGCACCTGGGTCGTGGGGGATTGTACCCGCCACTGAAGCAGAAATCGGTTTATCCCCCGACACGCGTTTTTTAGCCTATAGGCTAAAAATATGCCTTGAGGCAGGAGTCTTAGGGCATTTGATAAAAACTTATAAACCTATTAAGTGGGGGTGTGAGCAGTAATGCTTGATACTGTGTCAGGTTTCCACGGTTGCATAGGCTTCCTTCATTCTTTCCAGAAGATGTAGCTCTTTGCGAATGTCATTGGGATCCCGAAGGCCGGATTTTGCTATGCCGTGAGCGATTTTTGACTGAATGCGAATGCGTCTTTCCAAATAAGGCTTCAGCAATGGGTCTTTCAGCTCAAACAAGACCCTTCCTATGTGGTAATGCAGATCTTCTTCCTGCCGTATAATACCATCATATACAACACGAAGAACTACATAAATTCTTCCCTCATCCAGAACCAGAACCTCGGATTCTGTTCGAAAGCCGCTTCGACAGAGATATTCCCGCAGACACGCTTCGGTATAGACCGGCTGCAGAACAAGCGCTTTTGCCTGCTTCACAATCTCAGGGGACTTTTCAAGGATTTCCGTGATGACCACGCCCCCCATACCGGCAACAATAAAACTATCGCATTCCCCTTGTTTTACAGGCTCTAATCCGTCCCCAAGGCGAAGTTCTATCTGCTCTTTCAGTTGATGCTTTTCAATATTCATTGCCGCCTTTTTAAGAGGTCCTTTTTTCACATCTGTGGCAATCACCCTGTCGCATTTACCGGATTGCACCAGATAGATGGGGATATAAGCATGGTCTGTGCCAATATCTGCAGGCCTTTCACAGCCTTCCAGCATGGAAGCCGTTTGAAGAAGCCTCCCCTGTAAATGGATCATATGGTCTCCTTTGTTCTTAAAACAAAAAAAGATGGATAATGATTTATCCATCCCTTTTTCTGGTGGGCCTTCAGGGACTCGAACCCCGGACCAACCGGTTATGAGCCGGTTGCTCTAACCAACTGAGCTAAAGGCCCAAGTGGCTCCCCAAGTTGGACTCGAACCAACGACCCTGCGGTTAACAGCCGCATGCTCTACCG
>JAAYJG010000536.1 GCA_012523055.1 Ruminiclostridium sp.
ATGCTCGCAGACCGTTCGTAACTATCAGAGATAGTTACGAACCAGTTGCACACAAAACGCGTAAGTCACACACAAAAACATTGATGTTTTTGCGTGTAGAAGGCGCTTTCAGCGCCCGCGTTTTGGCGCACAATTCGCGCAAGCGCTCATTGAATAGTGTGGTACCATCCCCATTGACACACGTTGATACAGGAGAATATCATGACCATACCACTGGATTTCCTGCTTGAGCTGTGGGACGTTTTTTTACTGATATTTGTGCGGATGACCGGGCTGTTCGTCGTATCTCCAATTTTTGGGCGGCAGAACATACCGGTTTATTTTAAGGTGGGCTTTTCCTTTCTTACGGCAATCCTTGTTACCTACAGTATTCCGGCACCGGATTTGGCTGCATATGACAGCCTGGCCGCGTTCATTTTCTTAATCGCCAAAGAGTTTCTGATCGGTCTTGTATTGGGGTATATCTCTTATTTGGTCATCACAGCAATTTACCTTGCGGGGCAGATGATCGACATGCATATCGGCTTTGGCATGGTCAGTGTTTTCGACCCCATGAGTAATATCCAGATCCCGGTTACCGCAAACTTTTATTTCATCCTCACGATGATGATGTTTTTAGCTATTGATGGCCACCATCTACTGATTTACACCCTCACCGACAGCTTTAAAATCCTGCCGTTGAACAGCTCCCTGGTCTTTGATAAAAGCTTGCTTGATTTTTTCATCACGGTTTTTACATCCGTATTTGTGATCAGCTTTAAGATTGCCGCACCGGTGACAGCAGCAATTTTTATTGCGGATGTGTCCCTGGGGGTCATTGCCCGGGCTGTTCCACAGGTGAATGTTTTTGTGATCGGAATGCCATTGAAAATTCTTCTGGGTCTTCTGGTCATACTCTTTACGCTAACGGCCTTCAGGAGTGTTGTTCATGTACTGATGGGCGGTATGCAGAATGAAATGCTGCGCTTTATGGAAATTCTCAGAGGAGGGGCGTGACATGGCCGTTTTCAAGGCGCGAAAGCCGATAATCCGTAAAGCAATGAACACCCTTAGCCGAAAGCTCTTCCTCGGTTTTGGACAGGGCAGAGCTGCGACGATTACTGTAAACCTGCAATTATTTGCCGGCGAAGGCGAGAAAACTGAAAAAGCAACACCCAAGCGGAAGCAGGACGCCCGTAAAAAAGGACAGGTGCTTCAGAGCAAAGAAATTTCTTCCGCACTGGTCATGCTGCTTGTTTTTCTTTCACTCAAGCTCCTTGGAAATTATATGTACAGGGAAATAACAGCCTTCTTCCGACTGTGTTTCAATGATCTGGCCATATCCTTCGATTCCTGGTCGCCCAGCGAGATACTCAGCCTTCTGGGAAACGTCATGATACAGCTTTTAAAAAATGTGGGCCCCATATTCGGCATCGCGGTGGTAGTTGGCGTTGTGTCAAACTATGCCCAGGTGGGTTCTTTGTTTACCTTGGAAACCATAAAGCCAAAGTTCAGCAATCTCAGCCCCATCAAGGGCATAAAAAGAATTTTTTCAGCCAGGGGTCTTGTGGAACTGATCAAGTCCCTGCTGAAGATCTCTGTGGTGGGGATCGTAGCCTGGCAAAGCCTCAGGGGTGAAGAAAGAAACATTGTAAAGCTGATGGATCTGGATTTGATATCAGGTGCAGTATATATCTTTTCAACCTCCATTGATATCGCGGTAAAAATTTGCGTGATCATGGTGATCA
>JAAYJG010000010.1 GCA_012523055.1 Ruminiclostridium sp.
AAGTATCATCATGGAGATTTGAAGCTTGCGTTGATTGAATCAGGGATCAGCCTGCTGAACCGGGACGGCTACGAGAGCTTCTCTTTGCGAAAGGTGGCAAAGGAATGCGGTGTCAGCCAAACTGCGCCATACCGGCACTTTAAAGATAAAGATGAACTGATCCATGCCATGCTCATGTATGTCATGCAACAGTTTAATCTCAGCCTTGAGCAGGCAGTTCAAAAACACCCTGAAAACTCGAGAAGCCAGCTCAGTGAGATGGGTACAGCCTATATACGGTTTTTCGTTGAAAACCCTGAATATCTGCGGCTCATTTTCCTGAATAAAAAGCCGGAGGCGACGATTCATCCTGGTGAATGTCAGGGATATGAAATTTCAGAAGGGCATCCTTTTGCCACATTCTTCAGTGCGCTTGAACGATACGCGGAACAAAACGAGACTTCCGGGATGGACAAGGACCAACTGATGCTATACAGCTGGGGCCTTGTTCACGGCATAGCCATACTGATTGCAAACAATGAAATCCCTTATCGGAATAACTATATGGAGGTTGCTGAGAAGCTGATGTGGAACCCGGATTTTTTGAAATAATCAAAAATAGTTTTTGGATAGGACATATCGACAACATGTGCATAGAATGTCCTGACAACATCATGTCTTGACTAAAACAAACAGGTATGTGTATGGCGAAACCCGGACTCATAAATGTGCAATAAAATAGCGATAAACAAACACACAGCGGGACCTCTCAGCACCCGCATTTGGGTTTCATAATTCAATGAGCACTTACGCGAATTGTGTACCAAACCAAGTTTTTTTAGCAAAATACGTATGTCCGTTGAAAGCGCCTCCTACACGCAAAAACATCAATGTTTTTGTGTGCAGCCAGTTCATAATAATCTCTGGTAGCTATGAACGATCTGCGAGCATTTGATAAAACAATAAGCAGCCGGTTTTATAGTTGATGAGGTGTCCGACTGCTTATTTCAAAAGGCTCGTTATCAAACGCAAAATGTCCCGGTGAAAGACCTGGATGAAAAAACATTCCGGAAAAAGAAACAGTTACGACTTGATAACGCTCCCACCAGTTTTTAATTTTTCAAATGAAGCTTACTCAGCAAACCGCTTCAGAAGGGCGGAGTGCCCCTCCGAAGCAGTTGTGAGTTTTGGAGGTATGAACTTTCAGTTATTCAAGGTTCAACTTCTTTTTCAGAATACTGTTGGTCAGCACATAGCAGCCTGCAGCCATTATCGTGGTGAGTGCAATGACCATCAGCATGGTTTGATTCACCGGACCAGTAATGTTTTCCACTTCACCGTTGACCGTATACATTATGTTCATAAAACCTGGCATTGCCAGCATCATGAAAAACTGGCATACGGTATTGATTCCGATGTAACATGCGAAGGAAACGAGGAGTTTATGCTTGTTGGACAAATGTCCCAATGCAATCGCAGCATAAATTTGCAGCACTCCAAATACTAGGGTAACCAATGTCAGCAGCGGAACCGTAAAGGCGCCTCCAATACCAAAAACTAAACGGAGTTCAGCGAAGAATTCCCCCATTTTAGCCAATTCCGACCATGGAATCATGATGAGGATTGAAAGAATAGCAAACAATCCGCTTGCCACACTCCACATCATAGCGATCAGAAGCTTGT
Organism: Ruminiclostridium sp.; assembly: GCA_012523055.1. GTDB lineage: Bacteria > Bacillota > Clostridia > DSM-8532 > DSM-8532 > JAAYJG01. Next base: position 1,663 of record JAAYJG010000010.1, read on the forward strand.
TGAAAATATGCTTCCAGGTTTCCACGGGCAGCGTAAACATCAGATATCCCTCATCACCCAACAAGCTTTTGTAAAACCTGATGATGCAGACCACAAAGGTTATGACCATAAGCCCTATGAACAAAATGCCGTATATGAATATGGACAAACCGGACATGATTTCCCGGAAGGAGAAGCCAGGACCATCCATGATCATCGGGTCTGTAAACTGTAATTTGTTGATGCCTGCAAAAAGAAGAATAGCGGCATACATAGGCAGAAACCAGCGAGCGGTGGCTTTTATCTCATATTTCATTAATTTTCCTAACATCTGAATACCTCCCTGAACAATGCATCAACGGATTTTCCGGATTCATCGCGAATCTCATCCACGGTCTTCTGAAGTACTACCTGGCCGTCCTTAAGAAAGATGATATCATCCAGGATCTTCTCGATATCAGAAATTAAATGGGTGGACAGAATAACCGTTGCTTCCTCATTGTAATTTTTAAGGATTGTGTCAAGAATATAATCCCTGGCAGCCGGGTCAACGCCGCCGATGGGTTCATCGAGCAGGTACAGCTGTGCTTCGCGCCTCATTACCAGAGTCAGCTGCACTTTTTCCTTTGTGCCCTTTGAAAGAGTTTTCAGCCTGCTTGTGGGTTCTATATTCAGCCTTTTCAACATATCAAAGGCCTTTTCGCTGCTGAAGTCGGTATAAAAGTCTTTAAAAAAGCTGATGATCTCGGAAACCTTCATCCAGTCATTTAAATAGGTTTTTTCAGGAAGGTAGGATACGATCTTTTTGGTTTCAACACCTGGCTGAAAACCCCCTATCCTGATTTCACCACTTGTCGGGTCCAACAGCTCATTGCACAACTTGATGAAAGTGCTTTTTCCACTGCCATTCGGGCCAAGCAGGCCTACAATCCTTCCGCGTGCGATTTCCAGGTTTACGTTTTTCAACGCCATGGTTGTTCCGAAGGCTTTTGAAAGGTTTGTGCATTGTAGAATACTGTTCATTTCTTCGCCTCCTCCAGCATGTTTGCAAGAATATTCAGGATATCCTTCTGATCAAAACCCAAACGTTTCATTTTCTCAAGAAACTCCTGTATTTGCTCCTGTGCCAGTCTGTTTTTTGTTTTTTGAACCATTTTTACATCCTCCGTTACAAACCTGCCGCTTGTGCGGTTGGTATACAGCAAACCGTCTTCTTCCAGCTTCGCCAGGGCCCGTTGCATTGTATTTGGATTTACCGAGGCTTCCTGCGCCAGATCGCGGACAGATGGAAGCTTCGAACCCAACGCATAAATGCCCGAACATATCTTCAATTCCAGCTGCTCAATCAACTGGGCATAGATTGGACGATCCGACTTTAAGTCCCAAGACATGCGATCACTCCTTTGTATTATTGTATTAAGCACTTAATACAATAATACATCCGATTATCAACGCTGTCAACCCCATATCTGAAATATTTACACCGGGGACAGGTTCCTCTGTAAATATTTACAGAGGAACCTGTCCCCGGTGTAAATCCTCGCCAGGCTGGACAAGGTACCTGTCCCATTTCCTCACATATGATGTAGTAAAAGATGACAAAGGAGAGAAACCCATGCTAATCATTGACGGGAAAAAGATTATGAGCAGCCAGGATTTTGGATATGGGCGGGGAGATACTATCGAACGCGGTATTCTGGAGAAAATGCTGACTGCCGAAACGGTTTTCTCATATCCATCAGAGGCATTGCTGCATTTTGAGCTGAATTTACGAAAGGAGCTTGTCAACGCATCGGAACGGTTGAACAACAGCTTTTTTTCCTTCAGGCTCTTCAGGGATGCCATATGTAATACACAATATTGGGATAAAACAGAGGAGGGCGGCTTCAGACTGAAAAAAACGGCTAATCCGCATGAGGCAGTCCTGGACATTACTAAAAACAGCAGGCGCTATGGCACTGAATGCGCTACCGCCATCGTGATGGTGTTTTACCTTGCAATCGTGGAAGCTTTACCGGCTGAACTGTTTGATATGCTTTTTTCAGATATTTATCTGATGGACTGGAAGTACCTGGACAAAGACCTGGGCGTGGGCACTTATCAAGGGGTTGAAGACTCTTTGCCCGGGGACTGTCTGTATTTCAAGAATCCGGATGTAAACCCGGATACACCGGAATGGCAGGGTGAGAATGTGATCCAGCTTTTAGACGGATATTATTATGGGCATGGAATAGGAGTTAAAACCGCTGCAGGGATCATCCGTGACCTGAACAGAAACAGAAGCCGTGGCTCTGAAATCTCGGCTTACCTGATGGACCTGATTGTCAAGCCGGACTTTCAATATCTGGGAAGAAGATATGAAGCGTTTCGCAATGCCAATGGTTAAACAGTCAGGTTTTCTTCATGAATTCAGTTTTACATAAGGGGCAGGTTGCCTGAAGCCTGCCTTTTTTGCGGGGCAGTTGCAGAAGCTTTTTGCATTCCGGGCTTGGTGTGATGCCTGTAAAGGGTTTATTGTTCACAGGTAAGCAGACGAAGCCTGATGAAGTGAAGGATCCCCGCGTCGCTCCTGAACAGATCCTTCGATGCGCTCAGGATGACATTACTGCACTCAGGAAGATATCGTCGATACATGTAACATTTTTTGGCTTTAGAGTTTTCAGTTCCAATGCAATATGTTATTCTTTAGAAAGACAGGCGGTGTAAGAATGAAAAAATGGAAAGCAAAATGGGTTGTGGATGAAAAGTTCGCAGGGCTTCAGCCAGGCAATCTGTTTTCCGGGCAGGAACCCGCAGGCGCGGCGCACAGAGAGGATCTGCAAAACTATCATATGCTGGCGCGTAAAACATTCACCCTTGCGGACAAGCCCCGAAAGGTTTTTTTGGACATTTCCGCCGACGACTGTTACAAGCTTTACATCAATGGCATTTTTACGGCACAGGGGCCTGCCCCTGGCTACCCCTTTCATTATTACTTCAATCGCCTGGATGTGACCCGATATCTGCATCCGGGAATGAATGTCATTGCTGTACACGTTTACTATCAGGGGCTGGTGAACAGGGTTTGGTGCAGCGCCGATTACCGGCAGGGCTTCATCGCTGAGCTTTTTAGCACGGAAGGGATTCTTGCCAAAACAGATCACACCTGGAAATATATTCGCGCGGCGGAATACGCCACAGGTGAGCCTTACGGTTATGCCACGCAATACCCGGAGCTCATTGACAACCGGTTGAAGGCTGCAGGCTGGAAAGAGGAAGGCTTTGATGACAGCAGCTGGTTATCTTGTGTGGAAAATGATAAAGATGATCACGTGCTCTTCCTTCAGCCCACACCTGTTGTAACGGTATATGAGACAAGGCCGCAAATAACCCGCTATACGGATGAGGGCGACTGCTTTCTGGATTTTGGCAGGGAGCTTACCAGTCATCTGGAAATGAAAGCGATAGGGAAATCAGGCCAAAAGGTTGAGATCATGTACGGGGAGGAATTGAACGAAGACGGGACGGTGCGGTATAATATGCGCTGCAACTGCCTGTATAGGGATATCTGGACATTGGCCGAAGGAACGAACGAATTTGAGCCTTATGATTATAAAGCTTTTCGCTATGTCCAAATAAAAGCACCGGACAGCACGGTGCTGCCCGACAGCATTAAGGTGGTGACAAGGCATTACCCGATGCAGGAGGAAAGCTGCAGGTTTTCCTCGTCCAGCCCCTTGCTGAATGGGATATGGGACATCTGTAAAAACGCGGTAAGACTTGGATGCCAGGAGGTTTATACCGATTGCCCCAGCCGGGAGAAGGGCCAGTATCTGGGAGATGCCACGGTTACTGCATTATCTCATCTTTATCTGACGGGTGATTTGTCGCTTTATAAAAAAAATCTTGAAGATTTCGCCCGTTCGGCCAGGTTCTGCCCCGGGTTGACGGCCGTTGCGCCTTGCAGCTATAAGCAGGAGATTGCGGATTATTCACTGCTTTGGCCCTGGCAGCTACTCAATTATTACCGTCACAGCGGTGATAAAAGCTTCCTGAAGAGAATGCTGCCCACGGCAGAAGGAATCCTTCATTATTTCAGGCGCTTTGAGCGGGAGGACGGGCTTTTGGAGAACGTCACCGAAAAATGGAACCTGGTGGACTGGCCAGAGACCATGCGCGACGGATATGATTTTAACCTGGAGAGGGCAGAGGGCTGCCACAACGTGATCAACGCCTTGTATCTGGGGGCTGTAAAGACCGTCGATGAAATCCGGGAAGCCCTTGGGCTGGAAGCGTCCAAACGCATTGAACTGTTAAAAGAAGCTTTTCACCAGGCGTTCTACCGCAAAGCTAATGGGTTGTTCGCTGATTCAATCGATTCGGATCACTGTGCGGTGCATTCAAATATTTATCCGCTGTTTTATGGTTTTGCCAGCCCGGCCACACAAGAAAACATTGTTCAGTTCATTCGAACCAAAGGGCTGGCTTGCGGGGTTTACACAGCATTCTTCCTGCTGAAGGGGGTTGCACGGGCAGGTGCTCATGATTTGGTATATCAGCTGTTAACCTCCACTGACCGGCATTCCTGGGCAAATATGCTTGCGGAAGGCGCTACGGCCTGCTTCGAAGCGTGGGGGAAGGAGCTGAAGTGGAATACGAGCCTGTGCCATCCCTGGGCCAGTGCCCCCATACCGGTGATCATTGAAGATCTGTTGGGAGTTACACCCGAAGCTCCGGGCTGGGAAACGATTCGTTTTAAGCCTCACCTTCCGCATGGCGTGGAAGAGATTGCTCTGGAGTTTACAACAAGGAAGGGACGGATTTGTGTGCGGGCAGACAATGGTAAAGCAACAATGAACCTGCTGACAAAGCGGAACAAAACGCGTTAAACGCGATCAAAACATAAAATATTACTTGAAAGAGGCAAGAGATGATACAAGAAAAAAACCAACATAAAGGAATGACCGGTATAAAGCCGGCTGCAAACTGGGAAGAAGCCTTTCCATCCGGAAATGGGACGCTGGGTGCTTTGATGATGGGGGAGCCCAATCGCGAAACTATTATCATCAACCATGAAGCCCTGTTTTTACCGCTGCCCGAAACGAAGGAGGCCGTTCTCCCGGATATGTCCGAAGATCTTCCAACGCTGCGGGAAAAACTGAGGGAGGGCAGGTTTGGCGAAGCCACAAAGTTTTACATGCAACGCCTTTTTGATAAGGGTTTTCCACAGCAGATGCTCTGGACCGACCCCTTTCATCCCGCATTTGATTTGCTGATTGATATGCTTCCATCGACAAGCGGTAATACGTTCCAAAGCTATCGTCGCTCCCTGGATTTTGAAACTGGTGAAGTCCGGGTTGACTGGAGTGAGCAAGGTCACTCCTTCCAAAGACGGCTTTTTGTCTCCCGGGCGGATCAGGTTGCAGCCTTACACATGATGTCGCAGAGCGGCGGAAGGCTAAACTGTGAAATAAAGCTTACAGAACGTCCTGGCAAACAACATATCAGAAGCACCGAAATAGATGCCGGCGGAGAATGGATCTCTTTCCAAAGCTTTTATGCAATTGAGAATGACGGCTATGTGGGTTCAGCCAGAGTGTTCGCCCCGGGTGCTGAAATGCATCCCATTCAGGGGGGCATGAAAATCTTTAACGCATGGGAAATACTGGTGATCATCGCAGTGCAGCCTGCTTCATCTGAAGATGGTTCGGGTTTGACTGCATTAAAGGAAAGGCTGGAGCAGATTCCGTCGGATTACTCTCTATTGCTGCAGCGCCATGTTGAAATACATCAGGAAATGTTCAGACGTGTAGTGCTGGAATTGCCCAAAGGGAAGGATTACAATCTGTCAAATGAGGAACTGCTTGAAAAATCCAAACAGGGGGATATCCCATTATCCCTTTTTGAAAAAGTTCATGATTATGGGCGTTATCTGCTGATCAGCAGCAGCGGCAGGCTTCCGCCAAACCTGCAGGGGGTTTGGAACGGCTCCTGGACGCCTCCCTGGAGCAGTGACTATACCCTGGATGAAAACCTGCAGATGATGATGTGGCAGGCAATGCCCGGGAATTTACCCGAAGCTGCCCATAGCTATTTCAACCTGATAGAGTCTTTTGTTCCGGATTGGCAGCAGAATGCGCGGAAGCTTTATGGCTGCCGTGGTATCCTGTCAAGCCTGCGCTCCACACGCAGCGGGTTGAGCAAGCACTTGAATGCTGAGTATCCGATGCATTTTTGGACTGCAGGGGCAGGCTGGCTGGCACAGCTTTTTTATGATTATTACCTGTACACGTTGGATACAGATTTTCTGAAAAACAGGGCCGTCCCCTTTATGAAGCAGGTTGCATTGTTTTACAAGGATTTTCTTGTAGAAGGGGAAGACGAGAAGCTGGCGTTTATTCCTTCCTATTCGCCTGAGAACACGCCAGCCAATTCGGACAATGCGGTAAGCATCAACGCAACCATGGATATTGCTGTGGCCAAAGAACTGCTTACCAACCTGATATCGGCGTGTCGGTTACTGAAGCTGGACGGTGAGGATATTACAGGCTGGGAGGGGATATTGGCGAAACTGCCTGAATACAAGGTGAACTCGGACGGCGGCATCAAGGAATGGGCTGTGGATGGTTTGGAGGACGATTATCATCACCGGCATTCATCCCACCTATATCCCGTGTTCCCCGGGTTTGAAGCAACCCGGGAGCATACGCCGGAGTTGTTTGATGCCTGCCACAGGGCGGCGGAGTTGAGAATGTGTGACGGTCTGGAGGCCATCACCGGGTGGGGGCTTGCCCATCTGGCTAACTCCAGTGCCAGACTGAAGGATGGTGAGCTTGCTTTTCAGGCCCTGTCCAGGATCATCAGGGTATTCATGTACCCAAACCTGTTTACCACCCACAACCGGGGAAACTGCTTCCAAATGGATGCAAACCTGGGTTTTACGGCGGCGATGATGGAAATGATGGTTTTCTCAAAGCCTGGCTGGGTGGAGCTGCTGCCCGCACTTCCCAAAGCTTTTACCAGCGGCAGGATTCAAGGGATGCTGCTCCGTGGGGGCGCTTTACTGAAATACATGCAATGGGATACTGAAGCCCGAAGCATTTTTGTGACAATTGGCTCAAATGTGCCATGCACGCTTCGGGTGTTCCTCCATTGGAAAATCAAAGCTGTGCAAACCGATGAAGTGAACGAAGCCGTTAAAAAGGCAGATGATCATACCCTGGAGCTGAGCTTTGCCCAGGGGGAGGACATTTCCCTGAAGATACTGTTTTAGCTTCCAAAAACACGTAACAGGAGGGGTGTAATATGGAAATTAAAAGATATTGCAAGGAAGACGAGAATAGGTTGTTTGATATGTTCCGGGATGAAGGAGACGATTGGATTGATTACCATGGAGCAACAGGGTACAGCAAGTATTTGAGAGCACTGGAGTCAAGCATTACTTATGTTGCTTATGATGGCAGTCATTTATGTGGATATGTTCGTTGTCGTGAGGACGATGGTTTTGGGGTTTATGTGTACGACTTGCTTGTAAAAAAGTCATATCGCAAACAAAAAATCGGAAAAATGCTGATGGATAAAGTGGCTGGAGACTTCACCGATCAACCGGTTTATGTGATGAGTGGTGTAGACCCGTATTATGAAAAGCTCGGGTATCGAAGAGAGGGGTCAATCTTTGAAGTTACAAAATAGATAGTCAGCCAGGAGAGCTTGCGGTACGCTCCTTTA
>JAAYJG010000537.1 GCA_012523055.1 Ruminiclostridium sp.
GCTGCGGCAAACACTGTCAGCGCGGTAAACAACCGAATATTGCGGATGTGCTGGAATTGGCAGACAGGCACGTTTGAGGGGCGTGTGTCGAATGGCGTATGGGTTCAAGTCCCATCATCCGCACCATAAAAAGAATCTGAGTTATTATACTCAGGTTCTTTTTCATTACAGGATACCAATAGCGGTGTGTTGAAATATAAAGATAAAATATTCCACTGTGCGGTATCTTTTTTACGCTTCCATACTTCCTGATTATACCTTACAATTTTTTCATAACAATGATATAATTCATATATGTTTTTATGTGAAAGAATAGTCGTATGGGAGAATCGGGAATTATGGCAGGTCGTTTGGTTGTGATAAAGGGGTACGATCGGGATAAATCCCTTGAAATGAAGTCTGCAAGTACCTATTGCATCGGCAGGGGCGGAGTCGGCAAAGCTGTTGATTTTAAAGTGGATCCCTGTGAACACCTTACCTCCCGCCAGCATTTCTTTATCGATTATCTCCCTCCTCGTTTTTTTGTTCGCGATAACGACAGCACAAATGGCACACTCATCCAAAGAGGTAATGCCACCTTACCGGTATCGGGAGAGCAAACTGAAATAATCGAGGGTGATCGTATCATTGCCGGAAATACCGTATTTCAATTGGAGACCAGCGATGAAGTATACGAAATACCTGTTAGTAAATCACCTGCGGTGGAAAAATGCATGAACCCAACGGCCAATCATTTCGTTAACTCCATAGAAAATCCATCTGATGACAATATTCAGAATCCTGATGAGGTTTTATCGGAGAATATTCGTCCCATAGCCCATGATCACGGAAGTTCAATCATTCTTGGTGATCTGACCGATCCGGTACACCAGGTTTCCTCAGGCGCTGTTAATGACACACCGGCCCAGACAAAGCCTTCACCGCATTCGTTCGTTGTTCCGCAAATCCAGCTTTACCATGACACCAAAGTGTACTGTATCTCCTGCGGTGAGTCGGTTTCGGTTGGAATAACCACTTCCGAAATGCAGGCCAACGGTTACCCTGTTTTTATGTGCGATCCCTGTTCCTCCGGTTTTAACGATGAACGTAATCTGAAGGATTTGGATGATTACCGTATCCTGCGGGAAATTCGGGAGGACGGCATGGGGCTGGTTTATCTTGCACGACATCAGCAAACTGGTTTACTGACCGAGATCAGGACATTTTTCCCCCGTCTGTCCGCAGAGGACAGTCTGTCTTTGAAGCGGGAAATTTCTGCGATACAGGATGTAACTCACCCCAATCTTGTAAGAATGTATGAAAATATTATTTATCGGGATAGAATCTATCTAATATACGAGTATATGCCGGAAGGTGATCTGCTCCATTTCCTTGAAACCTGTTCCAGCGGCAGTTTATCCTGGAATGATGCATGTGCCGTTGTTTGCGATGTTTTAACCGGTTTGCGGCATTGTCATGAACTGGGCATTGTGCATGGGGATATCAAGCCTGAGAACATTCTTTTCAAAAAGTCTCCCAGTGGTCATCTCGATGCCAGGCTTGGGGATCTTGGTCTGGCCTGGATATGTGAAACCACCGGGTTGTCTGGCAGTCTGGCATCAGGCTGCAAACAATCATCGGTTTACAAGGCTCCGGAGTTTGAAAGATATCGTACCCTAACGGCTCAGGCAGATATTTATTCCATTGGAATCATTTTTTATGGTCTGTTAACCGGCGGTTTGTCAAATTGTTCCGCTCTGTTCGACCAGAATGGCAGCGTAGGAGATTCCTTCCCAAATATAGTTCCATTGATAGCAAAAAACCCTGAAATCCCATGGACTTTAGCTCATATTGTTGAGAAAGCTATCCGAAGAAAACCTGATGAACGCTTCAAAAATGCTTCAGATATGCTTCAAGCTCTTCTTCAAATGCGATTGTAAGCCATATTTCATTTGTTCTTATTGCAATGGATACCTGGGCAACCCCAGTAAAACATACACCTGTGATGAGGTGTTTGTTTTCAGGCTCCATTCATCACCGCTCAGACAAAAATGGTCTGACAGGCATCCTGACCAGGCAGGACTTTCACATAGTGAA
>JAAYJG010000538.1 GCA_012523055.1 Ruminiclostridium sp.
ATCCATATGGAAAGGATATTTCCTCCCAGCGGAGTAGTGAACTTTTTATGACTATATCAGAAGATGCAAAATCCAGGTTTTTCAGCCTTCAGGGGAAACGCCGTATGGAGAAGGAGTTTTGGGCATAAGATGCAGGTCAAGCGGACATTCTAAGCGCTTTTCTTTATTACCGTAGTTATACTTTATTTTATACTCGCTCGGTGTAAACTCAATTGTTGTATTGGCAACCGGTGTAACCTCAAACGGCCGGTTATACTTTTCGGAACATCTACGCTTTTTTTCATCTTCAGTTATCTGGCTTTCCATGACATCCCGGTATTCGGTTGCGAGAAACTCAAGCGCATTGCATAGCAGCTTCATGTCCACTTCATCTGTGGGAGTTTTTCTAATGAGGTCTTTCGCTTTTTTATGCAGGATCATCCTACCCTGAAAACGCTTTTCCACCCAATCGGGAATATGCTCGGTTTTCTCAGGTCTTTCAAAACAGTTTTTAAGAAATTCTATCAGGTCATCCTTTTCTTTCAGATCTTTTTCATATTTTGCCTCGACTTCTTTTTTTTCTGAGCGTAGGATCTCTATCCGTTTTTCTTTTCTGTGATTTCAGTCTTCGCCTTGTCTGTTTTTTCTTTCCAAAACTCTATTTCTTGTTTAGCTTCATCAAGCCTGTCCTGATATGACTTTTTATTAAGGACTTCACGTTCTACGCTGTTTTGCAGTCTCTCTTCGACAGATTGTATATCATTGCTCATTTTTTCCCGTTCAAGCAGCTTAGCCTGTCTGGAAAACATCACATTCCCGAAGACTGCAGGTTTTTTCATCGGATAATTCTGAATGATGGCATCGAGCTTGTCCAGTAGCGATTCCTTATCTTTCTCGTCATCCTTTAAGCTCCAAACTGATGTTTCACCGCCAAAACTCTTCGGCTCTATAATGGCGACATCACCGGCAGAGATTTTACTGCCAAAAATCCTGTTGAAATCTTCAATACGCCCGTAAGGCAAAGTGAAAAACTGAGCATAGCCCATTTTACTTCTTGCTAACGGCTTTATATCATATGGGATTAACGGTTTCAGTAATTCCACAGGATAAACCGAGAACTTCTCTTTGATATAATCGATGTTGCCTGCAGTAAAGCTTTGCACACCCTGCAGTTCATCAAGCAACTCCTTTGGGGTTTTGGGCGTAACAGGTTTCTTCTTTGGTGGGAGATATTCTGAAAAAACAATAGCAGGTAACCCGCAACAATCATCTTTCAGGCAATCTTTCAAGCTTTTTATGGACGACATCGTATCTAGTTCATGAGAGTTTTCCTGGACTTGTATTATTTGGCTCAACCCAACAAGCGGATTTCGAACCAGTAACTTGATTACCGCTAAACGAAATACCTCGCAAATCACCGTACAATCCTCGGGCTCGGCAACCATCGTCTGGAATCCACACTCCAGGCGACCGGCATATATTCTGAAAGCGATATTGGTTTCAAACATTCTTCCAGGGACCGGCTTACGGGTTTGATTCGGGTTACCGGGATCGGGTCCGTGATCCGGCTCTTTTAATTGAAGAGCCCAAATTTCCTCATCCGAGATAGAAACGATATCAACTGTATAGCCTTCGTTGATGTGCATGGACTTCAGGGTTGAAAGCGTTATTCCTTCGTATTGGGATGGGTCCGGATGTTTCAGTTCAGGCGGAATATCAAACGCTCTGAATCGTTCCCTTAGCCATGCCATAACAGTCAGGATTGCGATGACCATGGATGTCTGCGGCGGTGTTTTAGTATTGGCTGCGGTTGCCCACAGTTGATAAGAGGGGTATCGTACATTTTTAACTAATTTCAAAGGACTGCGTCTATTCTGTTCAATCAACGAATTCTCTCCCTCCTCAAACAACTGTTTGGTAAAAAACATTTTAGCGGTTACTCCATTTTTACAGTAAGGTGAACCAGGCACCCCTCAAATGCATGGAGATATCATCAAATATCTCTTTCAATGGTTTTTCTGCTCACATCAATTCCAGTCTTTTGTGTGCTTTGGTGAAATTCCTGAATGGTGTAACCATGCTTGCTTTCAGATAAAGTTGACAAGATGTGTATTTGTCTTTCAATTTGACGCGTGTTGGCCATACAAAACACCTCATCGCGGTTGGTAATGTTAAAGAACCGGGTGAAGGTATTCAACCACAAATTACTTTCATTTTGTTTTTACGAGTACTTATAACAACATCTTACTACATTTTACAAATTTTTTGTATATCAAATTGGAAACTTTTTGATAGGACAGGGGGACACTTTCCTTCACTGTCCTAGGCAGGCGAGGTGTATCCCTTTGACATCTCCCTGTATATCAAGGGCACAAACGAAAAAACAGAACCCGCGGCCGGCTACGCCGTAACCATCTACCTGCCGATACCGGAAAAGCTGCTTAACAAGAAAGAACTGCTCTCTGTCATGCATAAATCCGACAGCGGCGTTGTGACGGAGATTACATCACGCCTTTTGCAGAAAGATGGTGTGTGGTATCTTGTTTTCGAGGCGTCGGAGTTCTCGCCCTACGCACTGGTGGTCAGAAACGCCGGAAGCTACGATGAATCGGCGGGTGTGCCATATTTCCCTGACACCAACGGCAATAAGGTGTTCGTCGGCTTTGCGGCAAACGGCAAGTACATAGCACCCGAAGGCGTGACTATTTCGGTTATGCACAACGATAAGAGCTTCACGGACATCACCGGTCATTGGGCGACGGGATATATCGGCTTTGTGACCGAGCAGGAAATCTTCGTTGGCACAGGCGGCAATACCTTCTCACCCGATACGGAAATGACCCGCGCCATGTTCGCGACAGTTATCGGGAGGCTTTACGAGCGCAGTTATGGCGAGATTGAAGCATCAAGCACTCACGCCTTCACCGACTGTGACTACAGCGCCTATTACGGCAAATACGCAGCCTGGGCGTCGGAGAACAGTATAATCGGAGGTGTCGGTGACGGCAAGTTCGCCCCCGACATGCTAATCACTCGTGAGCAGGTGGCGGTGAGATTGTACCGTTTCGCAGACCTCCTCGGCGGGCGCGCCGGCGGAGTATTCGCTCCGCAGGAAACCGCCACCCGTGCCGAGGTCTCGGCGATTTTACAGCGGTTTGTGGAAGTGGTACTGAAGTAAAGCGCTTAATTCAGAGAAAAACATAGCTTTTCTCTGAAATACATGGTGTCGCGTGCCGCTGAAAGGAGGCGGCACGCAGAACACCGCTCTTCATCCTAAAGCTGTATCACAAGCTAAGTGGGACAAGGAACCTGTCCCTCCTGTCCCACGGTCAGCCAGCATTCTACTTCTTATACTTCTGCGCCATCCTCTTCGCTTCCCACATTACCTCAAACCGTAACGCTTCAGGCTCAATTACTTCGGCATCCGCGCCAAAGCGTAATACCCACTGAATGATATCCGGTGTAAAGGTTGTTTTCTTCTCAAACAGGATTTTGCCCTCACCAATGTCAGTAATTTTATCTGCCTTATTAGCCTCGTACTCCTTGATATACCTGGCTGCTTCATCTTCAAAAATAATTTTCAGGGTAATATCTTCATCGCTGGTCATTTTCCCAAACCGGTTTTGGCTGTATTGTTTATAAAAATCTTCCGGTTTATCAAAGGTTTCATCCAGCATTTCCATCTTCTTGATGCGAGATACCCGGAAGTCGCGCACTTCACTGCGCAGGTGGCAAAAACCGATCAAATGGTAGCAGCCTTCCCTGATCTCAAGAACATACGGATCAATAACCCGGCTGGTTATTTCATCATTATTGAACGAAAAGTATTCAAGCTCCAATTGATATTGTTTTTCTATCGCTTCACGGGCAAGCTGAAGATAGTTTTCATCCAGATTCTTCTCCGGGATAACCTCTGCCGGGTTTACGATGAACAAATCAGAAACCGAGTCAATATAGGATTGATGGATGGCCGGCGCACGCTCAAGGATTTTTTGAATCAGGGTTGCCGCGGTTGTTCCCACATCCAGCTTTTGATAGGGCTTTATCACCTGTTGCAGAAAATACAAGGACAGCAGTTCCGATATGTTAAAGGCTATGTTGTCAATCTTAAACTTGTCTGCCCTGTAACGGGTCTCTTTCTGCCCTTCCTCTTCATACACGTAAAAAAGCTTGGAGATATCATCAATATCCCTTTCAATGGTTTTTCTGCTCACATCAATTCCAAGCTTTTGCATGCTGTGATGAAGCTCCTGAACGGTGTAACCCTGTTTACTTTCAGACAAAACCGACAATATGTGTATTTGTCTTTCAATTTGGCGTGCGTCTGCCATGCTAAACACCTCATTATGGTTGATATGATTACAGAACCGAGTGAAGCCCCATATTCAACCACAATTAACTTTCTTGTTAATTTTACGAGTGGTTATAACAATATCTTACTACAACTGACAAATCTTTTGTATATTAAAGTGGAAACTTTTTAGGTCAGAGGGCGGGGCCCACTCACTTCACCACATACCTTGTCAACCTACCGTTGCCAACTTTATTAATTAACCCTTTATCCAGCATTTCTTTAAGCGTATTAATAGCATGAGTTGTACCAACACCCAGGACTTTCTCAACATCACTACGAGTGATTTCTTTTTGCCTTTCAAATAATCCGAATATCGGTAAATACTTTTTATCTTCAATGCTTAACTCTTTTGTATGCGTATTCGGTAAAACCACTCGAAATGCACCTTCCACGTTTTCAAACTTGGGTTGCACTGGAAGACCTTTATAGCAACTGATTATTTTTCCAATACCCGTGCCATATGCCTCAATTAGCTTCATTCTGTAAAATAAACCTGCAAGCCTTTCATTTCTGGGTTGAGATGCTCCCAGCATAGCTGCCTCTAATGATAAACCTGGAACCAATCCACCTAAGGAGATAATTTCTAAACGGTCAGAATAAAGGTTAATAATTATACTGCCACTAAAAGAATAATCCCGGTGGACAACGGCATTCAACAGTGCTTCACGAACAGCATCTTCCGGGTAATCTCTTTCATCTGTACGTAGTAAATCATGGAAGGTAGCTTTTGTGCCATTATAAAAATCTATTGTTTTGAAGGCGTCTGTCAGTTGATCAAACAGAGAACCTGTCAGTTCCTTTCGATCTCTAAATACCAATTTGTCAGAGCCTTGAAAAACAGCAAATTTAATAGAATGCTTACACTGATCTGAAACTAATAAACCCATATTTGTATAAATATTATCAGATGAAAGAATGCCTAAGTTTCTCATATGTACGTCGGTGAATTCTACATTTCTTCTTTCCATCTCTTTGTTTAAACTGATAAAAGTCAGCTCTTGTATAAGGGAACGATTACTTTCGAAGGAATCACCATCGGTCATTTTTATCATCATACGGATAGTATCTTCAGATGCCGGAGCAGACGTTGTTCCGCTTCTAATATATACGCCTGCTGGCTTAAGACCTTTGTCAGCAAGGTAGTAAGGCTTTTTTGTTCCTTGACTAACCGTTAGTTTTACGAAGTACTTATTATCTTCACATAACAATTCGATATATGTAAACATGGAAACGTCAGGGCGAATGCCATCTCTTAATGAATTTGATATCTGTTGCATAACAAAGTTTGCATTATCAAGACCAACAATTTCTCCGTTATCCTGTACACCAACATAGATCGTTCCACCATTTGTATTTGCAAATGCCACAATTCCTTTTTTTATTTCAGGTGTATAAATTTCCTTCAATTCAACAACTTCACTTTCATACAAGTTCATAATATCACTCCTTATATCAGTTTCTATCAGTTGTAACACTATTCTAACACTAAAAGTGATAGATGACAACCAGAACCGATTGACATTTCCCGACAACGCGATCACCTCATTACCAGTTACTCCTCTACCATATCCGTAATAGCTGTAATGGGACAGAGTGCGGGGCCCAGGTTCCTTGTCCCACAACAGACAAATCTTATGTACAACAAAGTGGAAACTTTTTGAACTCATTTTCAATGAAATACTGTCGAATGAAAATTAAAAGGGAAGCGGGACAGAGGGCGGGGCCCACTTCCTCTTTTCCACGATGAGAAGAACTACGTGGTTAATACTGAAAGAACCCTGTATGGCAGACGCAACTGGTTAAGAATGTTCTAAAACTGTATAACCAGTTTTCCCTGTTCCATTCTGGCGCTGCTTATTTCCTTACCTCTCAGATAGTCCGGCAGAGAAAAGCAGCGTTTTTCGTTCTTGATCGAGATCTGAATTTCGCCGTCTTTCTGCCCCAGTTCCATTTCGGTTTTTTCCGCAAAAGGAAGGCTGATTTCCATTTTGTAGCGGTCCTCCTCTGTTGTAATCGTAAAAATTTTCTGTCTTGCAAGCACATCCAGAGGGTTGTATTTGCCGTTCAGACCACTGAGCGTATGAAACACCGGTATGGTTTTCAGCTCCTGCTTTTGCAGCTCGAGCTGATAAACAGGAATGTCTCTAAATCTTTCTTTCAATTCGTTCAGACCGTCCTGCTGCAGCTTAACCCATTTATTGAAATAACCGGCCAAAGCTTCGTCCGGGTATACCTTATTTACGATAATTGCATCCACATTATAGTCGTACAGGTGTAAGCATGTAAAATTCCGTTTGGTTTCCTTGATGACAATTTTTTCAGGTGTTGTGACAATACGGATGGACACAATATCCTTGTTGAGCATAAGCTCCTGAAGCCGTTCCAGTTTGTCCATCAACCGTTCAAAATCATCAAACACTTCGTCCTTCGGCAATGGAATTTTCGTTAATGTCTGCACCAATGGTCGAACCACTTTAGTCGCTTTTCTCTTCATGGGCAGGGCTTTTTTGAGCATGTCCCCAAACATTTCGGGAAACTTCAGCAATGAAAGGGTTTCTCCGGTAGGGGCACAATCGACGATCAGCACATCATATTGATTCTTTTCATAGATCTCCAATATTTTTAATAAGGCAAATAATTCCTCCAGTCCCGGAAAAACCAGAAGCTCCTCTGCCTCAATTCCTCCTGAGGCTCTTGAGTTGAGCAAATCCTTAAAGAAGCCTTTGAAATTACCCCAGGCTTTCTCATTTTCTTCCGCAACATCAATTTCAAGGGCATCCAGATTCTCAGCG
>JAAYJG010000539.1 GCA_012523055.1 Ruminiclostridium sp.
ATTTTGATTACTACAAAAAAATTGCCGTCAATGGCTTGACAGAAACCCCACACCGGTGTAATTTTTTTAACACTTCGAGATGTGATAGAATGTGAAATATGACGATATAAGTCGTATACTGCAAATTCAGCAAAGTGAATGGAAATGACCCAATGTGCCCAGTGTGTCGGTTTTCCCGTAGGTTATTTTCCAAATCCACTAAGTGTTCCTGGTAAGAAAAGACAGAATAAAGGAGTCGGGGGAAAACTGATACTGGCCTAAATTGATTTGCGTAATGAGATGATAAAAGGCATGCTCCGTACGAAGGGGCTTATCGATAGACACTGCTGCTGTGAAGCATTGTATCAAAGAAGGCTGTAGCTCAAAGATTCGCAAAGGGTGTATAAGCATGAAAGAAGGTATTTTCAGAAAGCAAAGCCTGGATCGTATTTCCTCACCTGAGCAGTTGACCGATTACATAAGGGTCACAAATCCCAGCGTGTGGATTATTCTCGGTGCGATTGTCGTGTTGCTGATATCGGTTTTAATCTGGTCTGTATTCGGCGCTCTGCCCAGCACGCTTGAGGTAAACGCATTCGTGCGGGACGGTACGGCTGTCAGCTATGTAGACGGTGAAACCGCTGCCAGGCTCAAACAAGGAATGTCCGTGCAATTGGGTGAGTACTCCGGGGAGGTTTTGGATGTTGCTGATCTGCCCATATCCGCCGCAGAGCTTGGCGAGATGTTTGATGATGAATATATCGTGGCAAGCCTGACAGCCGGACAGTGGAACTATCCGGTTACAGCAAACATATCGGGTGTTCCGGATGGGCTTTACAGCATCATCATTACAATTGACAAAATAAAGCCCATTTCATTCATCTTGAATTGAGGTGGCGGGTATGATAAAAGCTACATTGTCCAAGCCTGTTAATAAGCCTGTCACCAAGGGCGTGGCTAAAGTACCGGTTATCATGCAGATGGAAGCGCTCGAATGCGGTGCGGCTTGCCTTGCCATGATCATGGCTTATTATGGGAAATGGCTGCCCCTGGAACGTGTGAGAGCCGATTGCGGTGTATCACCTGATGGCTCCAATGCCCGTAATCTGCTAAAAGCTGCCCGCAGCTACGGCATGAGTGCGACCGGCTACAAATATGAGACCGAGATGCTCAAATCGGATGGCAATTTCCCCTGCATCATCCACTGGAACTTTAACCACTTTGTGGTATTATGCGGTTTTAAGGGCGATTATGCCTTCCTGAACGATCCCGGCCGGGGGAATGTTCGCGTTACGATGGAAGAGTTCGATCAGGCATTTACCGGCGTTTGTATCATGATCGAGCCGACAGAGAGCTTCGAGCCCGGCGGTAAACCCCGTTCGATCTGGGCCTTTGCCAAAGAACGGCTGCGCGGTACAACTGCCGCATTCGCCTTTGTCATCATCACAACACTTATCAGCTCTGTTTTGGGTATTATCAACCCTGCATTTTCACGTATCTTTATGGACAGGCTGCTCACAGGGCAGAATCCCGACTGGCTTCATCCGTTTATCCTGGCGCTGGCAGGGCTGACTGTTATTTCCCTCATCGTCCAGGTGATCCGAACCACGTACAGCTTAAAAATTGAGGGCAAAATGGCTATTGTGGCAAATGCGACATTTATGTGGCATCTATTTTGCCTGCCCATGGAGTATTTTTCTCAGCGCATGGCCGGGGACATTTCAGGGCGTGCTGGCAGCAATGAGGGCATCGCATC
Organism: Ruminiclostridium sp.; assembly: GCA_012523055.1. Classification (GTDB taxonomy): domain Bacteria; phylum Bacillota; class Clostridia; order DSM-8532; family DSM-8532; genus JAAYJG01. The sequence continues at coordinate 1,736 of JAAYJG010000539.1, forward strand.
CTCTATCATCAACAAAATCGCACCCCTTGTGCTGGATTTTGCATTGCTGGTATTCTACCTGACCGTCATGATCCGATACAGCCTGGTTTTAACCCTTGTGGGTCTTCTTTCCATCGTAATCAATATGTTTGTCGCCCAGATTATTTCAAAAAAGCGCGTCAACCTGACCCGCGTTCAAATGCGCGATGCGGGCAAACTGGCTGCCGCGACCGTTTCAGGCATTGACATGATTGAAACCATTAAGGCAAGCGGCGCGGAAAACGGATATTTTGAAAAATGGTCTGGCTATCATGCCAGCGTCAATACCCAGTCGGTTCGGTTCACCCGGCTGAATCAATATTTAGGTGCGGTGCCAGGGCTTGTATCCTCTCTTGTGAATATTGTTATTCTCATGCTCGGTGTGCTGTTCACCATGCAGGGCAGCTTTACGGTGGGAATGATTCTGGCCTTTCAGGGCTTTATGGCGTCCTTCATGTCGCCGGTGAATAAATTTATCGGAGCCGGCCAGTCCATGCAGGAAATGCGTACCAGCATGGAGCGCATTGAAGATGTGATGAAATATCCGGTTGACCGTCTGCTGGCTTTTAAGCCGCAGGGTTCGGAGGCAGATGAGGAAGTCTGCACCAAGCTCACCGGGGAGCTTGAGATAAAAAACCTGGTCTTTGGTTACTCCCGCCTTGCCGAACCAATTATCAAAGGCTTCAACCTGAAACTTCAGCCCGGAAAAAGCGTTGCCCTGGTGGGTTCGTCCGGCTGTGGAAAGTCCACCCTGTCCAAGCTGATTTCAGGCCTGTACGCGCCCTGGAGCGGTGAAATACTATTTGGCGGCAAGCCGCTGGACACCATCCGACGAGAGGTCTTCACCGGTTCTGTCGCCGTCGTCGATCAGGACATTATCCTCTTTGAAGACAGTATCGCCAACAACATCAAAATGTGGGACAGCTCCATTGAGGATTTTGAAATGATCCTGGCCGCCCGGGATGCCCAGCTTCATGAGGACATCATGCAGCGGGACGGCGGCTATCGATATAAAATCATGGAAGGCGGTCGCGACTTATCGGGAGGGCAGCGCCAGCGCATGGAGATCGCCAGGGTACTGGCCCAGGATCCTACCCTCATTATTATGGACGAGGCTACCAGCGCACTGGATGCCAAGACAGAATACAATGTGACCCGTGCCATTAAGGACAGAGGCATTACACTCATCATCGTAGCGCACCGGCTATCCACCATTCGTGACTGTGATGAGATCGTGGTACTGGATAAGGGAGAGATCATGGAGCGCGGTACACATGAAGAGCTGATTGCAAAAGATGGTTATTATGCAAGGCTGGTTACAAATGAGTAGAAAGGAACGGCATATATGAGCTGGTTTAACGAGCAAATTAAAGAACGGCTGAAAAACGATGACGAGCGCTTTGCCCAGGCGTTTGCCAATATGTCTTCCTCCGTCATGGGAAAGTCCATATTGAATGCTTATACCGCGGATGATAAACGCGCAAGCGATGCCATTGCCGAAATACTCGCCTTTTACCATATCAAAATGGAAGAAACAGACGAAGCCTTTCCTGACATGAATGAAAAGCTTGAGTATTATATGCGTCCCCATGGTATTATGCGGCGCACGGTCAAGCTGGATCGGGGATGGTATAAGGACTGCGTAGGCGCGCTTTTAGGCGAAACGAAAGAAGGAAACATCGTTGCGCTGATACCGGGTAAAATCAACGGCTATACTTTCTATGACTATGAAACTGGTAAACACGTCAAGGTCACGAAAAAGAGTGCGGAAAAGCTTTCAGATAAAGCCATATGCTTTTATAAACCCTTCCCGCTCAAGGAACTGAAAATTATTGATCTGATGCTATATATCCTTAGAACACTGTCCCCGGCTGACCTGGCCATGATATTTTCAGCCACCCTTGCTGTCACACTCATCGGCCTGATGGGACCATATATCAATAATCTTATATTTAAAGATCTTGTGCCAAGCGGACAGGTAAAGCTGATTATACCCATGGCGCTGTTTTTCGCCGGTGTGACGATTAGTCAGGCACTGATTGGCATTACCCTTTCCCTCATTCAATCCCGCATCAGCACCAAAATAAACATTTCGGTACAGTCGGCAGCCATGATGCGTGTGCTGGTAATGCCGGCGACATTTTTCAAGGATTATGCTGCCGGTGAGTTGGCAAACCGTGTGAGCCATATCAATCAACTTTGCGGCATGCTGCAGGACACCATTTTATCGGTGGGATTGTCCTCACTGTTTTCACTGATCTATATTGCGCAGATTTTTGCCTATTCGCCGGGGCTTGTTATACCGGCGCTGTCTGTTACGCTGCTTTCCTGTATCGTTACACTTGTCACAGCATTGATGGGCATGCGCCTGACCAAAAAGAACATGAAGCTCTCCTCAAAAGAGAGTGGTTTACAGTACTCCTTCATCTCCGGTATACAGAAAATCCGGCTGTCAGGGGCGGAAAAGCGCGCTTTCGGTCAATGGGCGGATGTCTATTCCGAAATTGCACGGCTTCGCTATGACCCACCGACAGCACTAAAATACAGCGGCGTGCTTTCGGCGGCCATTCAATCGGTGGGGATGCTTGGTATTTATTACTCCGCTGTGGTGACTGAGGTAGGCGTTGCCGGCTATATGGCATTTAATGTTTCCTATGGAATGGTCAGCGGTGCTTTTGCTTCCTTGTTTGGAATTGTCACAACCATAGCGGGCATCAAGCCCACGCTGGAAATGGCGCAGCCCCTCCTTAAAACACTGCCTGAGTCGGCAACCGGTAAACGAATGGTTACCAAAGTATCCGGCAGTATCGAGCTGTCCAACGTGACTTTTCGTTACAACGAAAATATGCCAGTCATCATCGACAATCTCTCCCTGAAAATAAAACCCGGGCAGTATATTGCCATCGTTGGACACACAGGCTGCGGAAAATCAACGCTTCTTCGCCTGCTGTTAGGCTTTGAAACGCCCAATAAAGGCGCAGTATACTACGATAATAAGGACTTGTCCACCCTCGATCTCAAATCCTTACGCCGCAACATCGGTGTGGTCATGCAAAACGGCAGGCTCATGCAGGGGGACATCTACTCCAACATCGTTGTGGCAGCACCCTGGCTGACACTAGATGACGCGTGGGAGGCCGCAGAAATCGCGGGAATTGCAGACGACATCCGCGCCATGCCCATGGGGATGCACACCCTTATCTCCGAAGGTTCTGGTGGTATCTCCGGCGGACAACGGCAGCGGCTGATGATTGCCAGGGCCATTGCGCCAAAACCCAAAATCATCATGCTTGATGAGGCCACCAGCGCCCTTGATAACATCACCCAAAAGCATGTGTCCCAGTCCCTTGATGCCTTGAAATGTACACGGATCGTCATTGCCCACCGGCTATCAACCATCAAGCAATGCGATCGGATTATCGTGCTGGACAAGGGCAAAATCGCAGAGGACGGTAACTATGAGCAGCTTATCGCTAAAAACGGCTGCTTTGCTGAGTTGATCGCCCGCCAAAGGCTTGATAATAAAGGCTTTGTAGATATGACTACGGCATATTGATTTTGAACGGCGGCAGCTGCATACGATGAGAGCGGCTGCGGTAATGCAGAATTTTCTGTTACTCTATGAGCCCCAGCCTTTTTGCTTCTAAAACCGCATCGGCTGCTCGGTTGACATTCAGCTTTAAATACACCTGCTTGGTATGCGCCTTGATTGTATTGATCGTCAGCCCTGTCATGTCCACAATTTCCGCGTTTTTGTATCCTTGAGCCAATAGTGTAAGGATATGTCTTTGCTGCTTTGAGAGCTTGACGGGTTTATCCGCGAGGTATAGGGTAATTCCTCGATGCCTTTTAGAAACCTGATAGGCACAGAGGAAGACCTGCTTCACATAACGATTATCTAGCGTTCCACGATAATCGGCTCTTTCGGTTTTTGCGCTGATCTTTTTGAGGATAGGCAGCACCGCTGCCCCTTCGTCGGCAATAATGCGAATAACACGGTAAGGCTGCATGGCCTGCAAGACACCCTCGATGGTTTGTGTGGCTTCCTTTTTTGCTCCGATCGCCCATTCAAGCACCCCCTGCAATACTGCGGCTTCGGCAGCATCAAGAGGACGGTGATAATCCGCACTGAGTTTTTTCAATTGCTCGATATACTCCAAGGCTTTATCCGGTGTCGACAGCACGATATAAGCCCGTACCGTCGTGAAATACTGATAAAGCTTATAAAAACGAAGGGAAGGGTCATCGGTGACAAAATACTGCTCGAGCCATATTTTTGCAGCTTCCTTGTCGGCATCCCATAACTTGTGTTTTGTGCTGATGGCTGAAAAATTAGCACGCAGGTAAAGGGCATTCTCCTGTTTCATTCGCTCGAAGAAATGAAGCTTTGCACCTTGCGATTCTTTCTTCTTTCCCATAGCGTATAATATCTGGGACAAAATCATGAAAATGCCAAACCGTATCTCGAGCCGAGTGTCTTTTCTGATGCTGCATTGCACAAGGGTGATTGTCTCGTGGGCTTTTTCAAGTTCGTTACGCTCATAATAGAGCCCTGCCCTTACACAATCGCAAAACAAGTCGACTTCCTTGCCGAAAAAAAGACCAAAGGCTTCTCTGATTGCCTGCAGCTTCTTATCCATATCTGTGATTATCTCCAGACAGTCACAAAAGGAACGATGAATCATGGGAAGATTTTGTGTAATCGTATTGGTATGCATGCTGATGGCTTCCCGCTTTTCTTTGGTCATCGACTTTAGCTGTTCAGAAAAGGCTTCGGCATATTCATAGATATTATGGCGGAAATCGACAAACCGGATGATGCCGGCCATACCGATGATATTGATGTCTGTCAGGGCGTTCTGGTTATGGCTGTAATCAAGATAATCGTTAAGCATATCCATGTATCTCAGGGTAGCCTCCGCATTGCCGTTCATGAAATTTACCCACGCATACTCCATGACCAGACGAATATTTTCTTTGATAAACTCATCAGATAGCTTTTCAAAGATAAAAACCGTATCATAGTTCAACCATTCCTCTACGTTGATATCCAGGTACATGGAGTTCAGTTGATCCATGCACCGATTGATGCCGTCATAGTTTTGCGCCTTCACATAGTAAGCGAGGGCTGTGAAAAAATCTTCCCGCTCATGGTACCACTGGGCAATTTTCAGGTTTAGCAGCTGCACATTGATATCGGGGTGTTCCTTTTGTTTGCCCCGCAGGAAGTCCAAAAACAGGCGATGATATTGGTAGGTACTGCCGGAGGATTTGGTTACGAAGGAGTTTTGCGTAACAAGCCCGTCCAGAATCATTTTTGCGTTTTTTTTGCCGGTAAGGATGACGCACAGTTCAGCATTCATCTCATCTGCCACAGCAGTTACAAGCATAAAATCCCGCAGCTCTTCATCCCATTTCGCCCAGATTTTTTTATCAATATAGTTTTCAAGGATATGCCCGCGAACCTGCGCAGGCTCACTTTCTCTGCCTTTTGAAAGAGCACTTATTCCGATGGCCCAACCGCCGGTGGTGTCTAAAATCTTCTGCGCCTGCACTTCGGTGATGTCAGTACCCAGGGAACTGTAATATTTCTGTATTTCCTCCATCGAAAAGGCAAGCTCTTTTTCGGTGATCATGACAGGCCTTCTGCTTTCGATTAAATCATTCAGTTCTTCAGGAAGAGCGCCCCGACTTAACAGCAGCATTTCAAAAGAATGGGGCAGACGTTTTAAGATAAAAGGCAGCGATCTTAAAATTTCTTTATTCGTAATGGTGTGTAAATCATCAAGAATGAGGGTGTAAGTTTGCTCATCCTGTGTCCATCTCGACAGAAAATGGATGGTGTACTCGACGGGTGCAAACTGAAAAGCCTTGCTGTTTAATATTTCAGCCATTTTCACATTGTCAGGCTGTGTCGAAAGGATACCGGTGCAAAACAGCCGATAAAACACAAGCGGAGAATTGTCGTATTCGTCCAGCCCAATCCAGACCGATTTGCGTCCCGTACTTTTGACCCATAACAGGCAAGAGACGGTTTTGCCGTACCCTGGAGGCGCACAGACAACAGCCAGGCGGTTTTCAGATATCCTGTTATAAAGCTTTATCAGGCTGTGCCGCGGCATACATATATCTGGTAGTGGTGCGGGTATAAACTTATCATTCGCAAAATTGATCGCAAGCATTCCGTTTTTTCCTCTTTGCTTCATTATAGCTCTAAAAATTTGCGCAATCAAGAAAAAGGGAGTCGAAAACAATAAATTTCCTCACACTTTTGTGTTTCGAGCGTATAAACATATGGAAAAACCTCACACCGGTGTAATTCTCCTGACATACAATAATGTGATAAAATATGACAAGAAATGCATGATCGACAAAGGAGGCAACGGTATGAATATTAACAAAGCACAGGATGGAAGCAAATTGACCGTATCCCTGGAGGGTCGGCTTGACAGTAATACTGCTCCCCAGCTTGAGACGGAACTGAAGCAAAGCCTTGACGGCATAACCGAATTGCGTTTGGATTTTTCAGAGCTCAGCTATCTCTCCAGCGCCGGGTTGCGTGTCATTCTTGCCGCCCAGAAGCAGATGAACAGGCAGGGCAGCATGGTGGTTGCCAACGTGAATGAAACTATTATGGAGGTTTTTACGATAACCGGCTTTACAGATATCCTGACCATTGAATCGGTATGAAAGATAACGATTATCTCATTAAAAAGAGCTTCCAGGGGTATCTGGTTCCGTCCATATTGGCTATTCTTGGCGGAAACATCAGTTTCATGGCTGATCATATCATAGCGGGAAAGGTACTTGGGGGCGATGCACTTGCAGCCATGAGCATGACAGGCCCGCTGTTTTTCCTGTTTACGGCCATTGGGACATTGATCTGTGTCGGTTCCTCCACCATGGCTTCCGTTTACTTGGGCAAAGAGGACAGGTGTGGAGCAAATAAGCTGTTTACTCTGGCTGGGCTTTTGATTTTACTTTGCGGTGGGCTGTTCACTGTTGCCGGCTTCGCATTCCTGGAGCCCATTGTGAATTTTTTAAGCGGCGGCAGTGAGCTCCATCTTTTGGTCCGTGATTATTGCCGCGGGTTTATACCCGGCGCAGTGTGCATTATGGCTGTATACCTCCCCCTAAACTTCTTCCGGATTGAAGGAAGGGGTTATCTTGGTATGATCATGTTTCTGATTCTTTCCGTACTGGACATTGTACTGGACTTGTACTTTACCATCGCCTTAGGTCTGGGAATGTATGGATTGTCCGTGGCTACGGTTATAAGCTCTCTCATTGCGACTTGTGCTGTAACGCCCTTCCTTTTCTTTAAGGGTGGAGGGTACCGCCTCGTATCGGTTAAGAAAACCCTCAGGCTTATCAATAGCATTTTCATTGTAGGAAGCCCGCCGGCGCTGAACAATTTTTATTCTGTTGTCAGATCCCTGGTCTTAAATATCATCATTTTCTCGGCAGGGGGACCGGCGGCAGTAGCTGGATTTGCCTTTACAAACAGTGTCAATACACTGGCTCAGGCAATTATTTCCGGGATGGCACAAACTGTGTCACCGCTGGTGGGGGTTTTGTTCGGTGAGCATGATGTGATGAGCATCAAAAAAGTATGTAAGCTGGCAGTCAGGCTTGGAATCGCATCCATGCTCGTATTCGGCATCCTGTTATCTGTATTTTCAAGACAGCTGTGTATCCTGTTCGGATTGACCTCAGCCGTCGAGCAGGCTATCGCTGTGCCTGCCCTCATCCTGTCTGCCGTCAGCCTTTCAGGCGTGATGATAAACCAGATATTGTGCTACTATTATATGACCATCGGAAGGACAAGGATTGCCAATCTGATTACCCTGTGCAGAGGGCTTTTGTTTATTCTGTCCGCAGCCTTTATCCTGTCCCGGATATTTGGGATTGTTGGCATCTGGATCAGCTTTTCTGTCAGTGAAGCTTTAACGCTCATCATCACAGCCCTGGTTGTGAAGAGGATGCTGCTCAAAGAGACGAAATTACGGGGAATGCTCCTGCTGGATCATCGGGATGTAGATGAAGGAAGATATATTTCTTTTACTGTGGATACCAATCAGGAGGCGGTAGTGGAAAGCTCAAGCAAAATCAGCAGCTTCTGTGACAAATGTGAGCTGAGCCCCAAACAATCCATGATCATCGGCCTGGCCATCGAAGAGATACTCCTTTTAATGATTCAGCATGTTTTTGCAGATAAAGAGAATGAAGCCATTGATGTGAAAATCTTCGTCCGGGACGAAAGCACCATCATGCGCTTTCGTTGCGGGGGCAGAAAATTCAACCCGCTGGCATATTATCAGGCAGAAATGAAACAGGATGGCGAAGCCCGGGACATGAAGGCAGATGAAAGCATGGGGCTTCAGCTCATTTCCAAAATGGCAAAGCAAGTGGATTATTCTACGAATCTTGGCCTGAACAATATTGTTGTCAGGATTTGACCGTTCAACGCGAGGAGGTTTAGTATGAGCATAGGCAAAAAAATCCTGTTTGCACTTCTGGGGCTGGCCCTGTTGGTTACCATCCTGCTGGGGGTGGTCTCTTTTTATGGTTTTTTTGATATCCGGACAACCTTTCAGAAGGAAAACAAGGCTGCCATCGACGAGCTCTATAAGAAAAATGTCGCTGAGATAACCAAAAACAGCTCCAAGCTGGCCATTTCTCTGGCAAACTACAATGCTCAAACCATTAATATTGATTTTGAAAGAATCATCGGAGAAATCAAGACCATGAAGGGGGATATCGAAACGCTCTATCGAAATGGCGGAACCAGCGATTACACCCCCATTAGCCGATTTGAGGAATATATTATTGCACAGGCAGCAAGCCCGGGACAGGAGGAGGTTGACCGGACACTGAAACTTTTAAGTGCAGCCACCCCCATGTTTGACAACATTCTGCATATTGAGCCGAAAATTTCTCTGGCTTACATCGTGCTTGAAAACGGGATGGTAATTTCCAGCACAGACACTTTTTATGAAGCCGTAGAAAAGGCGGATATGCGCACCAGAGACTGGTATAAGGCTGCCGTGGCGGCAGGGGAGGTAAGCTGGTCGGATCTATATAAGGGCACGGATTCCAGAAGCTATATCACCTGTGCCACGCCGGTTTATGACCCGAATGGCGTTCTTTTCGGGGTGCTTGCCTTTGACCTTCGCGTTTCAGAAATTTCGCAGAAGGTGCTGGATACGGAAACCAGCTCCTATATCGCTTCCTTTATCATGAACAGGGAAGGACATCTGCTGCTCGGATCAAAAGGGCTGGAAGAAATCGAAAAAGAGCCGTATTATCAAAAGCTGATTGAAAGCATCGATTTAAAAATTGCCCAATCAGATTATTATGCCGACGACAGTAACATCATCGGTTATGCAACGATTGATTCCACAGATTGGCTTTTGGTTACGGTACTGGATTATGATCTGATGATGGCGCCGGTGCACTCTGTTGCCGAATCCGTATCCGATACAGGGGCTAAAATGGAACAGGTGATTGCAGATGAAACACAAAAGGTATTCCTGATCTTTCTGATTATCATCATAGTGCTGCTGTTTCTTGTATGGGCGTCTGCGACCCGGCTCAGTAAGTCCATCACCAGACCTGTGGAAGCATTGGCTGATGGAGCAAAGGTGATCGGAGATGGAAACCTTGATTATGAGTTTGCCAACCTGGGCACGGATGAGATAGGAATGCTGGCATCCACCTTTAACAGCATGACCGTTCGTCTGAAGCAGTACACGGAACAGGTCGCCAGAGCTGCGGCGGAAAAGCAGAGGCTGGAGTCTGAGCTTGACGTGGCCAGGAGCATACAGCTTGGCATACTGCCCGGGAAGATGGATTGCCCGGGCTATGATCTCTCTGGCATGATGCTTCCCGCCAAGGAGGTCGGGGGTGATTTCTATGATTTCTTCCCAGTTGGCGAGGATAAGCTCTGCCTTGTGGTTGCCGATGTTTCCGGGAAGGGAATGGGTGCGGCGCTGTTTATGACCATTGCGAAGATTATCATCAAGACGGTTGCCCAGGCAAACAAAGTATCCGTGGACGAGCTGCTTCGGATTGCCAACAACCTGCTCTGTCAGGAAAACCCCGCAGAGCTTTTTGTGACAGCCTATGTGGCAATCTTGGATATTACTGCCGGAACAGTTTCCTATGCCTGTGCAGGCCATAATCCCCCTGTGATCATCCACAGGGATGGCACAGTTGAGTTTTTACCAATTAAGCACAAGCTTCCCCTTGCAGCGATGGAGGAAACCAAGTATCCCATCATGCATGCGCAGATTCTGGAGGGAGAAAGCTTTATTCTCTATACCGATGGTGTGACCGAAGCAACCAACGCAGAAAATGAACTATACGGGGATGCACGTTTGCTGGAAGCAGCAAGGAAGCTTCATGGACACTCCGCCCACGAAATGATCTGCGAAGTCAAGGCCAATGTGGATCATTTTGTCAGCGGAGCTCCGCAGTTTGATGACATTACCCTTGTAGCCATCCGGAGAATCTTAAAGGAAGGGACTTAAATGAGCAGCAGAGCAGAGGAACTGGTATATCGTTATTTTTTGAATAAATTTTCCGGAAAAACCGAAACCTGTGGGGGCATGGAGATTGAAATGCCCTTGGTGAATTTGTCTAAAAAGCCTGTAGAGAGTGAATTTCTCGAAGCCATACTCGAGTTGCTGCAGGATGCTTTTGGATTCAGACCCACAGAATTCACCATGGAAGGTTTTCCTGTGAAAGCTGTCAATGAAAATGGAGATGTTTTTTCCTTTGAAACCAGCTTTAACACCCTTGAATTCTCCATGGACAAAAAGAAGAGCATCGTTGAGGTAGCCGACCATTTTTATCTGTATTTAAGAGCTTTAAAGAAGCTTGAGAAGCGATACAATCACCTGATATGCGGGATGGGAATAAATCCCTATGCGCAATATGCCGACAGCAGGCCATTAAATACACCCTCCATGCTGGCAAAGTCCGAATTTCTGAAAAACTTCACCACGCATATGGATGGTGAGAGCTTTCATACATTTTCGGCTTCGACCCAGACGCACATCGAAGTAAAGCTTCCAAAGCTGCCCGTATTTCTGAATCTCCTGGAAAAGCTGTCTTTTGTCGATGCCATGCTTTTTGCGAATTCCCTGCCATTCCCTTACCAGGAGTCGGAATGGAAGGCTAAGCTTCCGTCAACACTGCAGAGGGAAATGCAAAAGCCTGATCTGTGCTTTCGTGATGCGCTGTGGAGGTTCTGCGAAGCGCCAAACACCGCAGCTTTCGATCAAGAGTATGGCTCTGTTGAGGACATTGCCGCTTATCTGATGGAATTGAAGCTTTTTATTGTCAGTGATGGCACAGGCGGGTTCCAGCCCATCCGCCCTGTAAAATTTGCCGATTATTTTGAAGATGGACGAAAACCTGAGGAGGACATCGCACACTTTCGCGCCCTTGGACCTGTCGCCATCAGCAAGTACGGAACCATTGAGATTAGACAAACCTGTACCCAGCCGCTGTCGAGGGTTTTTATGCCGTCTGCTTTTTACGCAGGCCTGGTAGAAAATTATCAAAGCACTTCAGAGTTGGTCGATAAATTTATGCAGGAAGACAGGCTTCAAGCGGCTGGCTCGATACTGCGGTATAAAGCTGTCCACCAGGAAGCCATTGCGCCGCGGGAAAAAGTCAATAGCCTTATCATGAACCTGTTGGAGGTTTCACGAAAGGGTCTGAAAAAAAGAGGCTTTGGTGAGGAGAAGTTTTTGGAGGATGTTACCGACCCATACGGCTTTGTCGAGTGCCCTGCTGAAAAGCAGCTACGCCTGCGGGAAGAAGGCATGACCTGTGAGGAAATCATGTTTGCGTACAGTGAAGTGAGCGGTTCCTGATCGATGGCGTCAACAGGCAACCCAACAAGAAAGTTAAAATAACAACGCCGCAGGCTGAAAAAGGAGCGGGGGAATTTACATGGAGTATCAACATAAAAAAGCTATCGCTGATTTTGATATGAAGCTTCTAAACGCCGAGATTGAAGCACTTTGCGCTGAAAATGAGCTTCTGTCGGCCAGACAGTTCACCATTGAGCTGATTCTTGAAGAGTTGGTAACCAATATTATCAAATATGGCAGCAAAACACGAAAAAATGGGATGATAGAAATTCGGCTTCTTATAGAAAACGAAAAGGTTGTCCTTGTCATAGCCGATAATACGAATGCTTTTAACCCGCTTGAAGTGGATACACCTGACATAAGCCTGTCTGCGGAAGAAAGGAAAATCGGAGGGCTTGGCCTTTTTCTTGTGCGTAAAAAGGTTCAGTCTATCTCTTACGAGTACAGGGACGGAATGAACATTGTAGAAGCGATCATCTGAGCAGCCTTAATCAGCGAGTGCTGCTTCCCGATTATGTGCTTGACAACAAGTTGGGCATCTGTATTGAAACTTCCATGCTGCTGGCTTCCGCTATCCAATCCGCGCATATGCATCCCATGCAAATGAAACGGCTTTCGTTTTACTATTCCATACCTTAATTATGATATATCAAAAGTGGGCTGTGCCTGTATCCCCAAAGCAGAACCTTACAGGTTCAAAACATTATTGTGACTTTTATGGTTGATACTGCGTATAGTTCAATGAGCATTTGTACATCAAATCGGCCAGTGATAAAAGCACCTGGTTTAACTGTATCGGATTGCTTTATTTTGTTATGGTAATAGATGGAGAGCTGTGGTAATATGTTAAACAGTTACAGAAAGGTTTACACATAAATTATAAAAGAAAACAGGAGTTTATTGAAAACATGGAACCAAACCATATAGAAGCGGCAAGACAGGATATTTCAATCAGATGCAAAAAGGGACTGCCCTTTATCCTGGCAGCAGCAGTTCTCTGGACAGCGATAACGATTATCTATGCCCTGCCATCGCTGCTGCTTTGGCAAAAAATTTATCTGACCTTCTTTTGTTCCACCCCGCTGATTCCGTTGGCATTATTGATTTCAAAGCTCATTAAGGCCGAGTTTTCAGTCAAGAACAACCCTTTGTCCCAGCTTGGTTTTTATTTTTCTATAGGACAGATGCTTTATTTCCCGATCATCATGTGGATGTTTCCCAATGCGCCGAAAGGGTTTATCATGGGGTTAGCCATCATCACTGGTGCACACTTTTTGCCATTTTCCTGGCTTTACAGATCCAGAGCCTACCTGATTATGTCCATCGTCATTCCAATAGTGATATCAGTCATGGGCTGGTCTGCGGAGCCATCTCAGTTAGTCCGTGTACCGGCAGCAATGCTGGTGATGATTCTCATTTTCGGCATCTGGCTCGGCATTGAGGTAAAGAATGTGGGGCAAAGGGCAAGCAGCCCGGCAACCGGTGTCACAGATGCGAATAGCTGATAAGAAAGCAAATATACCAACCACCCGATGTTGGGAACTGATAACATACCCAGGAGCAATACGAAAAAAGGCGATAGGGGAAGTTATCCTGGTTTTACGGTAAATACCAAGAATGAATGGAAAAAATTCTTATAACAACGGAAGCGATTGCTTGCAATCGCAACACACCGTTATTGCAACAGCAGGTTTTGCTTTGGCAAAACCATCACACAGCAACAAGGTTCTTATCACGTAGTGATAAGGTCCTTATATCGAG
>JAAYJG010000540.1 GCA_012523055.1 Ruminiclostridium sp.
ATTTAAGGCTTGGCCGTCTGAATGTTCCCGTCATCCATAATGAAAATACAAAGTTTGAGCTTGGCAAGGGTGTCATGCTGAAGGATGGAACCGATGTCACAATCATCGCCAACGGCCTGATGGTGCAATATGCACTGGAAGCCGCGAAGCTGCTTGAAGAGGATGGCGTGAACGCAAGGGTCATCGATATCCATACCATCAAGCCCATCGATAAAGACATCATCATCAAGGCCGCAAAAGAAACCGGTTGTATTGTCACCGCTGAAGAACACAACATCATAGGCGGCTTCGGGGGCGCTGTAGCTGAGGTGGTTTGCAGTGAATATCCGGTGCCGGTCAAGATGGTCGGCATTGAAGACAAGTTTGGGAAATCCGGTAACCCCTATGAGCTGCTGGAGCTTTATGGATTAACCGCGAAGAACATCGCAGCGAAAGCGATGGAAGCCATGCAAATGCTATAAGATATCAGCATGGCCAAATACATTCAGTCCATATGAAGAAAAGCCGGGCGGATAGTTGCCCGGCTTTTTTACAACATGAAACTATTAATGACAAAATGAGTTGTATTCCTTTACCAGCCTGGCCCGTGGGTAACCGCGATCGTGGCTGACAGATTCTACATAAAAACCCCTGCCATAATAAAAGCGCATCAGAATGCAATACCGGGAAGCTGTATGCAGTGAAACCTGCCGTACCTTCTTTGAAATCAGATACTTATCCACAAGGTTCATCAAAGACTTTCCAATACCAATATTCCTGTGGGACGCGTTTACCGCAAAACGGCTGATATAGGCAGTATCACCGGAAATGTCCACGCGGACAGTACCGACGACAGCCTTGTCGATCAAAGCAATATAAACCACTTTGCTGCGGATTTCCCTTTCAATGTCATCGACAGTCTCCCTGAGGGCTTCCAGATCATTTAACCCGGCAGCCTGTGCATATTCACGAAATGCCTTCTGAACAATGGTATAAACATCAGTGGCGTCTGAAGCTTTAGCGCGCCTGATAATAAATGAATAGTCCACACACAGGCCCCCTTTTATATTGAATCACTCATCAGCGTAACCATAACCGCTTTTTGAGCATGCAGACGATTTTCGGCTTCGTCAAAAACCACTGAACAGGGGCCGTCTATGATTTCTTCGGTTACCTCATACCCTCTGTATGCGGGCAGGCAATGCATAAATATAACATCGGGCTTTGCGGATGCCAGCAGACTGCTGTTGACCTGATAGGGTGCGAAAATAGCCATGCGTTCTTCTTTTTCCTTTTCCATCCCCATGCTGACCCAGGTGTCGGTGTAAACAACATCCGCATTCAGAGCGGCTTTCATGGGATCATGTGTTAGCTCAATGACACTGTCGGTGGTTTCAGCAATTTTTAAGGCCATGTCGGTGTATTTTTTGCTGCAGGTATACCCCTGTGGTGAAGCCACCGAAATGTTCATGCCCGTTTTGGCGCATCCAATCAGCAGTGAATGGGCTACATTGTTACCATCCCCCACATAGGCCAGTTTCAAGCCCTTCAGGGCTCCCTTTTTCTCCCGGATGGTCTGCAGATCGGCCAGAATCTGGCATGGATGAAGTTCATCGGTCAATCCGTTAATAATGGGAATGCTTCCATACAGGGCAAGTTCCTCCACATCCTGTTGCTTGAAGGTACGGATCATGATCCCGTCCAGATAACGGGAAAGTGTTTTTGCCGTGTCATGTACGGTTTCACCGCGGCCAAGCTGAATGTCGGCAGAGCTTAAAAACAACGCGTAACCGCCAAGCTGCTGCATACCCACTTCGAAAGATACACGGGTACGTGTGGAGGATTTGGTGAATATCATTCCCATGGTTTTCCCCCGTAGATGATGGTCATGGCGGATACCATTTTTTAGCTCATACTTCAGCTTGCTCGCCAAATCAAGTAAATGGATGATTTCTTCCGTCGTCCAGTCGTTCAAACATAACAAATGCTTCATAGGACACCTCCAAACAGTTTTAAAGTATGATTATACATCCGA
>JAAYJG010000541.1 GCA_012523055.1 Ruminiclostridium sp.
CCCAAACCCGTCAATCAGGTTATTCCGCAATAAACCGGGCATATTTCTCATCAAAGAAATCGATCATGCCCTTCTCCTCGGGCTTAATATAATTGTAATACAATTCCTTCAAATAGGAAAGCTTGTATGTTAGATCATCATCCAGCTTTATTTTAGCGGTTATCCTTCCGTCCAGTGAAACAAACAGCTCCTTTTCCTGAAGAAAATCCACCCAATCCAATACCTCTCCCAAGCTGTGATAGGGATCATCATCCACCAGTTCAAGGGTTTTCAGAAGCTTAACAAGCCATTCCAGCTTTTCAGGCTTTTCTGTTTCAATCTTTTTACCCCTGGTGTATTTGCTCAGCTGAACACCCCGAATTTCAGGGTAATGATCATCCAATGCGGAAGAAACCTCCAACACGTATCCCTGTTCATCGATCAGCAGATAAGCCTCCATATACCGCACCCAGGCAATGGCAGTTCTTTCGGCCACGGTGATATGAACCGTTCCAGGAAACTGATACCGAATTTCGGCAGATTTTACCCAGGGCAGATTTTCCACGCGGGTTTCAACCTTACCCATTCTGAACCGGAACAGCTGTTTCAGGTTTCCCCCAATGAAGCGCAGTGCGTTGTCTCCCTTCTCAAGGCCGGATTCACGAATGATATCATCGCAGGTATACTTTGTTGATGCGTTCACCTGGATATCAGACAATAAAAACAGCGGCGAAAACACTATCACCGCTGCCAGAATGCCTGTCAGAACAACAAAAACAAATAAAATTTTCAGCCCTGCACGCTTTTTCATTTGTTACTCCTGCCTGTAGCATAACATCACTAAAGCCCGGATAAGCATGGGATAAAGGAGTTCTGCGGGCACAGCATCACTGTGTTTACTCATAAGAATTATACCACAGTCCAGGGGAACCCTGCAACAAAGTCACACTTTCCCGGTAATAGTTCCGCACTGACATTTTACCTGTTCTTTCCCACCCTGTTATTCTCTGCGGATGTTTGCTCCAACCTTTGCAAGCTTTTGTTCCAGGGCTTCATACCCTCTGTCGATATGGAGCACGTTGTTGATAATGCTGATGCCTTCAGCACTGAGAGTTGCAATGGCCAAGGCCGCGCCCCCCCTTAAATCGCAGGCTTCGACCTCGGCTCCGGTCAGTTTTTTGACTCCCTTTACCACTGCAACCCTTTCCCTTACGGTAATATCCGCTCCCATGCGCATTAATTGTTCCACATATCCATACCGATTCTCAAAAACAGTTTCTATCATCACACTGGTTCCTACCGCTTTTGATAAAACCGCAACAAGCTGGGGCTGCATATCGGTGGGAAAACCCGGATAAGGTGATGTTCGGATCACCTCAATAGCTTTCGGCCTGTGCAACGCTTTTATCCGTATGTCTTTTTTCCCGGGAATCTCGATATTGATACCGCAATTGCGCAGGCAGTAGGCTATGGAGCTGACCGATTCGTAATCAATTCCACTTAAAACCAGCTCACCGCCGGTTGCAGCCACACAAGCCATATAGGTGCCTGCCGCAATTCTGTCCGGGATAACACGGTAGGTCAGATCCGTCCGGATTTCTTCCTTACCGGTGATATGAATCACACCTGTGCCAGCCCCACTGATAGCGACACCCATTTGCTGTAAAAAGTTTTGCAGATCAACGATTTCAGGTTCTTTCGCCGCATTGCGGATGATGGTTTCACCCTGTGCCAGGCAGGCCGCAAGCATGGTGTTTTCAGTAGCACCCACGCTGGGGTAATCCAGCAGGATTTCCGTACCCTGAAACCTCGTTACCTTGCAATGCAGAATTCCTTTATACAGATCGTCAATCTCCGCCCCCATTTTCCGAAGAGAATTCAAATGCATGTCGATGGGCCTTGGTCCGATCGCACAGCCGCCCGGATAACTGATATAGATTTCTCCTATACGGCCAAGCACTGCACCCATCAGAACAATGGAGCTGCGCATTTTTCCGGCCAGGGATTCCGGAATGGCGTTTGCTGTAAGTGTTTCACCGCATACCACAATATCCTGCCCTTCACATTCCACATGAAGGCCAAGGGAAATCAGAATCTCCTGCATGGTTTTCGTATCTTCAAGATTGGGACAGTTTTGAATTCTGCTGACGCCGCGGTTGAGGATTGTGGCTGCAAGAATTGGCAACACCGCATTTTTTGCGCCGGGTATGCTTATTTCTCCATTAAGCCTGTTACCGCCTTCTATGATAAACCTGTTCAAGAAAAAACACCTCCGCTTTTGTTCACAGATCGAAAGGAAAAAAATATCAATCACATCTCTTGCCCCAAAGAGCAGACCACCACCCGGAAATAACCGGTATATCTCCACTGATGGGGGCGGGGTGCAGGAGGAGTGTTTGATAAACAACGAATTGCTTCCAGCTGGACTGCTCGGAAAGTCATAAACAGAATCACTATTCAGAAACCAGCATTTTCTCAAATCGAAGGATAAAGGCTTCAGAATACTTATTTCACAAACCATTATTTATCATCAGTTTCCGAGACTGCACCTGGAATTAAACAGATACTTTTTCATAATTCATTCTATGCCGCAGGTGAAAATCTGTTACATGGCTATTCCTGCGTGTCCAGCGGGTTTACAGCCCTTCGGGGAAAATGCATGGCCCTGAAAATGAAACTCAAGCTTATGGAAACACCATTTAAGGATGGAGGTATTTGGCAGTTGCTGTTCACATCCTCATGAAAACTATTTTGGCAATGCATGGTATTGAAAAATCATTTGACAAAAAAGGTTTGTGAAGTTATAATTTGATAAACGCTGCAGCCCTTTGGGGTTCGGCATTAAAACAGAATTGCGTTGATGGGAAGAAGTACGAAAAACAAGTATTCCACAGAGAGCGCCCGGTTGGTGAGAGGGGCGGAAAACTTTTTTCTGAATACATCCCGGAGCATCACACCGAAAGGCTTAGGGCTTGAATCCATACCCGGTTGATTAGGCTGTTGACGGTTCCCTGCACCCGTTATCGTGCTAAAGGATAAAAGCTTTCAACTTCGTCCTTGACAAAGGTCGGTCATGCCGATAAATTGAGGTGGTACCACGGGAATATACTCCCGTCCTCTGTATCTTTACAGAGGATGGGAGTTTTTGTTATTTCAGGAGCTTTTGGTTTTAATGGGAGCTTTCGCTATAACGTGAGCTTACCCTGTAAAGGAACAGACTCAAAGGAGAAAAGATTAATCCACAACGTCTGTTGATGTCAATATACAGTCCCATGAGAGGGTCTACAAACACTACTACTTAATAATGAGAGGAGAAAAAGAGATGTTAGCTGTTGAAGAACAAATTCGGATTATTGCCAAGGGAGCTGATGAAATTATCAGCGTGGAGGAGCTGAGGGAAAAGCTGAAAAACAGCGTGAAGACCGGAAAACCCCTGGTGGTCAAGCTGGGCCTGGATCCATCGGCCCCGGATATTCACCTGGGACACACGGTGGTACTGCGCAAAATTAAGCAACTTCAGGATCTCGGGCATCAAGCGGTGATCATCATCGGGGATTATACCGGAAGGATCGGAGACCCTACCGGAAAATCCAAAACGAGAAAACCACTGAGCGAGCAGGAGGTTGTTCGGAATGCCCAAACCTATCAGAAACAGGTCTTTAAAATCCTGGACAGGGATCGCACTGAGGTCCGTTATAACAGTGAATGGCTGGAAAAGCTGAATTTCTCGGACGTGCTGCAGCTGGCTGCAAAATATACCGTCGCAAGAATGCTTGAACGGGAGGATTTTAAAAACAGGTTTGAAGCCCATGAGAGCATTGGTATTCATGAGTTTTTCTACCCCCTGATGCAGGGTTATGACTCTGTTGCTCTCCACGCCGACATCGAATTAGGGGGAACAGACCAGCGGTTTAACATCCTGATGGGCAGAACCCTGCAGAATGATTATGGACAGGAAAGGCAAACCGCAGTGATCATGCCCATCCTCGAGGGTACCGACGGTGTGGAGAAGATGAGCAAAAGCCTGGGAAATTATATCGGGATAGACGAGGAGCCCATTTTAATGTATGAAAAGGCGATGTCGATACCGGATCGTCTTATTATTCGTTATTTTGAGCTGGTGACGGATCTCCTTCCGGATGCCATCAACCAAATAAAGCACAAGCTGGAGGCGGAGCTGTGCAATCCAAGAGATATAAAGATGCAGCTGGCCTTTGAGATCACACGGCAATATCACGGTGAAGCCGCCGCCAGTGAGGCACAGGAGCATTTTATAACGGTGTTCCAAAAGAAGGAGATTCCAGACACGGCACTGCCGATGCCAATTTCAGACAAGCTTATGACAAACGGGTTGTTCGATCTGGTTCGTATTATTTCTGCTTCAGGCTTTGCTCCCAGTAACAGCGAAGCAAGGCGATTGATTCTACAAGGGGGCGTGAAGGTAAACGGAATCAAAACAACCGATCTACAGGTACCGGATCTGAAGGATGGTGATGTGATCCAGGTAGGAAAGAAAAGCTTTATCAAATTAACAAACCAGTGAACTCGTTCTGCTAAAATAAACATTCAATGAGCATTTACGCGAATTGTACCAAATCACGTTTTTGCCTGCAAAATACGTATGGGCGCTGATAACGCCTCCCACACGCAAAAAAATAATGTTTGTGTGTGGGAAAGCAGGCGGATCTTACAATTTTTCACGCTTCATCCGGTACTGATTGCCTACCGAACGGGAAATGTTCAGTAGTATTCCGATTCCCGCCAACAGGAAGGCAAGGGAACTTCCGCCGTGAGTGAAAAACGGCAGCGGCATCCCTGTAACTGGCAGTGAAGATGTGACCACCGCGATATTGACGATAACCTGAACGGCAATTAATGACGTAATTCCAATGGCAAGCAGGCTTCCCAGGTTGTCAGGCGCATGCATGGCAATACGGATTCCGCGCCAGATCAGCACCAGGAACAGCAGCATCACTGTGACCGCACCTATAAAGCCCAACTCCTCGGCAAGTATCGAAAAAATGAAATCGGTATGCGGTTCGGGAATATACAGGTTTTTCTGCACGCTCTGGCCAATACCCTTTCCAAACAGGCCTCCCGAGCCTATCGCATACAGGGAATTTACGATCTGGTACCCTGCATCGGTAGGATCGGAAAAGGGGTCGAGAAAGGTGAGAACTCTCTCCATCCTGTAAGGTTCCATATAAACCAGGTACGCTGCGGCGGGGATGGCCGGTATGGCCAGCAGCAGGAAATGCCAGACTTTCGCTCCGGCACAAAAAAGAATAATTACCGCAACAGCAGTAACCAGAATGGTTCCGCTGTAATGTGGCTCCTTGATCAATAGAAAATCAATGACCCCGATGATCAAAAGGTATGGCAGCAGTCCCTTAATGAAACTCTGCAGTTTATCCGGTTTTTTTGAAAGTGTATATCCAAAGAACAGAATGATCGACAGCTTCGCCATTTCAGAGGGTTGGAACTGAGCAAAGCCAAAACTGAACCAACGCCACGAGCCATTGATTTCAGAGCCTATTCCAGGTATTAGTACTAAAACCAGCAGAATTCCGCTGACAAGCAACAGAATGGGTGAAAACTGTGCAAGTCTTCTGTAATCCAGCCTGGATACAAACAACATGGCGATGATCCCAATGGT
The DNA here is from genome assembly GCA_012523055.1 of Ruminiclostridium sp. Taxonomy (GTDB): domain Bacteria; phylum Bacillota; class Clostridia; order DSM-8532; family DSM-8532; genus JAAYJG01. The sequence goes on from JAAYJG010000541.1 coordinate 5,636, forward strand.
TGCCCAGATCAGCTGGCGTACAAGGAAATGTTCCTTGTTGCCAAATTCTCGGCTGGCATAATAGGAACTGGCACTGTAAACCATGCACACGCCCAATGCCAGAAGCACAATCGTCGTTATAAAAATCCAGAAATCAAACTCTCTGCGTCTCATGTTCACCTCAATGCGAAAAACGCGATCGCACAAAAAACAACCGTCACCACCAGAAACACTGTCACAACCTTCGTTTCTTTCCACCCCATCAACTCAAAATGATGATGGATGGGCGCCATTTTGAATATCCGTTTACCTGTTGTTTTAAAGTAGCCCACCTGGAGAATCACCGAAATGTTCTCGAGAAAATAAACCATTCCGGCAATGACCAGAATAAACGGCATCTGCAGCAGAATGGATACTGCCGCTACGGCCCCGCCCAGGGACAGGGCGCCCAAATCCCCCATAATCACCTTGGCCGGGTGCAGGTTGTAGGCCAGAAAACCAAGGCAGCTTCCAGCTAAAATGGCGCAGAACAGCTTAATCGTATTCCATTCGTCATTCAACATCGCTACCACAGTAAAAAACACCAGAACCACCATGGTAATGCTTCCAGCCAGCCCGTCCACCCCGTCAGTGAGGTTGACGGCGTTTGTATAGGACAGCAAAATGAAAATGCAAAACGGAATAAACACAAAAATTGGCAGTGTGATGGGGTTATCCAGACCTACAAAGGGAATAACCGTTTTATCACCGGCATCGGTCATTAGAATGACATAAGCCGTAAAGCAGGCAGAAACTGCCAGCAGTCCAAGCATCTTCTGCTTCGGCTTCAAGCCGTCCTTGTCTTTGCGAACCACCTTGATATAGTCATCGATGAAGCCTACTGCGCCAAAGCCCAGGGTTGTGAGGATCAGTGCCGTCATGTTGGCGTCGCTTATCGCGAAGTAACCGCCCACAAGAACCATTGGAACCAGAAAGATAACACCGCCCATGGTGGGGATCCCCTGCTTTGCCAAATGGGTTTGAGGCCCGTCATCACGAACCGTCTGCCCGAATTTCAACCGCCGGAGCAGGGGAAGAAAAATGGCACCTGATATTAACGCCAGGACAAAGGATATTCCAAAAACTATGATATGCAGTGGTATTTTCATCGCTTTTTCCCCTTCCCGTTTGAAAGTGGGTACTCCCACAACCGAATATCGGAGCCTTATTGCCTTAAAATATCAAACGCCTGTTTTGGTTGTGATGTTTTGCGGCAATAAGTCACTAAACGGTTTTTTCTTTGTCAGCCCGCATCAGCACCCATTGCTGAAAAACGGACTGATGTGCCTGTTTAAAACAGTGCTTTAATGACCTTATCCAGGTTCATTCCTCTGGAGCCTTTAAACAGAATGACATCGCCTGGCTGAAGGAGACCCCTCAAATGCTCCACCGACGCGTCACCTGTGGAAAAATGTCTGGTGTTCTCCGCCTTCATACCGGCATTCACCGCACCCTCAATATAATCCAAAGCTAATTCACCAATAGCAATCAGTTGGTGAATGTGGTAGTGCGCCACCATCTCTCCTGCCTGACGATGAGCATCTCCCGCGTAGGCACCCAACTCCAGCATATCTCCAAGAACGGCAATGCTTCTTTGATGCCCCGACAGCTCATGAAGAACCGACAAAGCAGCCGCTACTGATGCCGGCGCGGCATTATAGGCATCATCAATAACTTTTATGCCGTTCACTTGACGGATATTCAATCTCATTTTCTCCTGAGAGTATATGGCAAGACCTTCACGAATGTTTTCATTGGTGATGCCCAGCTCCAGCGCGCAGGCTATGGC
>JAAYJG010000064.1 GCA_012523055.1 Ruminiclostridium sp.
ATCCATCGCTGTTCAGCCTGGCTAATGCTTCAAAACTGGATATCCGGTTCGTCCGAAGATCAATTATGGGTTGAAACTGCATGAATAATCGATTCGTCCTTTCACCCTCTGCTATCTCGGTAAGTTCACGGGTGATCGTTGCCTTACGGATGAACTGTGCCTGTATTTCTTCACTGAAGAAGCTAATATTTATATCATTGTTCATAGTATTGATAACTTGTTCAGATAATATCATTAATTCCTTTAAATACTCACCCTCCGCAGCGTCCCTGTCTTTATCCAGCTCAATAACACCAATTCCGCCGCCAATTCTCTCGGCAGAGAGTAAAGCACCCAGGCTGTCCGCAATATTTCTGCAAAATTCCATCAATTGTTGCCTGCTTTGATATGTTTTCACATAAAAAACAAACCGGTTTTCATAGATATGATACAGCTGAATCTGTTCTGTGCAGAAAAATTTCAGAGTATTGGCTGCTTTTTTGATCAGATCCTGGCTATAATAAAACCCATTTGTAAGGTTCAGCATATTGACAGTGCTCAGGTTAATTCCCACAAGCGCTCTGTTTTGGATCCTGCCAAGCCGGATATCTTCATTGAGAATGCTTTCAAAATACCTGTGGTTGTAAAGGTTTGTCCACATGTTGTGTTCACTGATATACTTCAGCTGGTTCTCCATGTTTTTTCGAACGGTGATATCTTGAGCCAGGCAGATATGACGATAAGGATTATTTTTTGTGGAAGCCAGCGGAGCTACGACCATATGGACCCACACAACCGAGCCATCCGGCTTTATAAAACGCTTTTCCATTGAATAGCTGGCAATTTGCCCCTCCTGGAGCATCCGGTAATTCTTCAAATCTTCTTCAATATCATCCGGATGGGTAAGCTGCGCCCACCCCAGCTTCATCATTTCTTCTGTTGTTCTTCCGGTAATTTGCTCGAACATTGCGTTTGAAGTCATCAATTCATTGGAGTCCGAATCCATCGGGTCACGATTGTGTGAGATGGCTATCCCAATGGGAGCCTGCTGAAAAATCGTATCAAACTTAAAAACGTTTTCATGTAATTTACTTTCTACATATTTCTGGATTTGAAGCAGCTTCACATGTATATTGATTCTCACCTGCAGGGATTCCATCTGAATAGGCTTTCTGATATAATCAACCGCGCCCATTTTCAAGCCTTTAATTTCTCTATCAAGCTCTTCAGAATTGGTTAAGATGATCACGCGCAATTTCTGAAGTCTTCCGTTGTCCTTCAGGGCTTGCAGAACCTGAAAACCATCCATTATTGGCATATTCAAATCCAGGATGACCAGATCGATATCCTCGTTGGTTTCAATCAGGCTCATGGCATCCCTGCCGTCACAGGCACACAGGATGTTATATTCACTGAGCATACTTCTGATGATCAGCCGATCTGTGGTTGAATCGTCTACAACCAGAATTTTTACTGACATACGCTTTCCTCCCTGTATCTGTGTTCCTTACACACTCATTCATCCAAATACGTTGTAATCTCGCTTAGCAACTGTTGGAATGTCGTTGAAAGCTGATCCAAATAGGGCATTATTTCATCTTGATGATTCTTTTCAAAAGCTTTTTGCAGTTTGGCAAACAGATCATACAGAATGCCCGCGCCTATGGTCGCAGTACTGCTTTTCACCTTGTGTACGGCTTGTGCGGCATCAGTATATCTTTTTTCTGAAGCCAGCTGAGAAAGCTTGCCCGAAATATCTTTATTCTCATGAATATATTCCCTTAAAACCTGCCGGTAAACCTGCGGGTCACCCCCCAGATTTCTCAGGCCTTTGGCTGTGTCAAGTACTTTTGCTTCGGGTGGTTCGGCTTCTGTCTTTTGTAAAATTTCCAGCACCGTCTCGATAAACCGATCCGGATCAAAGGGCTTGCTGATATATTGATAGATTCCGCTTTCCGCGCATTTTTCCTCAACCCCCGGAATCACATCCGCTGTCATGGCAACAATGGGAACCTGCCGCGAAATCTTCCGGATTTCCTGTGCCGCCTCATAGCCGTTCATCACGGGCATGTGCAGATCCATTAAAACTAAGCCTATTTGATGGCTGTTGCGGGTATAAAGGTCAACCGCAGCTTCTCCATCATCTGCCAGCAAGACTTCCACACCCACTTGCTGCAGAATGGACCTGGCGATCAATTGGTTTGTCTTGTTATCCTCTGCGACCAACACCGTGTATGGCTTATTCAGCCTGGCCGGGTTTATTTCAGGTTTTTTCACCGGTTGTGAGGCTGATACGGCCTTCAGGCCAAATATGTCCAGAATGGCGTTGAGCAGAATGGACGGGATGATCGGCTTACCAATACCGATGTCCGCTCCGCCCTGGCCCAGCTGGTCAAACAAATCCTCCCGCAGCATGGGCAACAGCATGATAACCTTTGGTTGCTTTACAATTTTTGGATGGCTCCGCACCGATTCCAGAAATTTGAACCCTCCTTCCGATGGGGTCTCATAATCAAGGATGAACAGATCGAAGGGTTTGGAAAAATTACCGTCCGCCGCTTCAAGCATGCTCATCGCACTGGCCTGTGATGTGGTTAGCTCGCAATCCATTCCCAGGTTTCTCAGATATCCCTCGATCAGGTTCATGCTTGCTCCTGTCTTCTCCAGAATCAGTGTGCGAACACTTTTAAAATGACTGGCCGACAATGTTCTATCGTACTCTTCTTCTTTTTCCTTATCGATTGCAAACGAAAGCTGCAGCACAAAGGTCGACCCTTCCCCCGGTGTACTGAAAACCTGAATTTTCCCTCCCATCATTTCCACAAGGTTCTTAACGATGGACAGACCCAGGCCAGAGCCTCCAAAGCGACGGTTAATGCTGGTATCCGCCTGGGTGAAAGGCTCGAACAGGCTGTCGATCTGCTCCCTGGTCATCCCAATACCGGTATCCTTCACCGAAAAGGATAAATGCGCCTTCTCATTTTCTATGGCTATCAGCCGTATATCGATTGAAACCTCACCATCGTTGGTGAACTTCACCGCATTATTCAGGATATTCAAAAGGATCTGCTCCAACCGCTTCAAATCTCCCAGGAACCAATTGGGGACATGGGGATCCCTGGATAATTTGAATCCAATCTTTTTCTCTTCAATTTTATAGGAGATGATATTCACAACATCTTGAATTGCCTGATCCATGCTGAAGGAGGTAACCTCCAGCTCGACCTTCCCGGCTTCTATTTTAGAGAAGTCCAGGATATCGTTGATGATACTGAGCATATTGGAAGAAGCCTGTGTGATCCTTTCAATATACATTTGTTGCGTGATGGTGACCTCGGTTTTTTTGAGCAAATAAGCCATTCCGGTTATGGCGTTCAATGGTGTACGGATTTCATGGGACATCCTAGCCATAAAGCTGGATTTGAATTCGTTGGCAGTATCCGCTTCCAGTTTTGCTTTTACCAAATCCTTTTGAATCCGCTCCCGTATTTGAACCTCTTTTCGAAGGCGAATGATCCAGTAGGAAGACACCGTTATGATCACCGCGGTGAGGGCGCCAATCATGATGATGATTCGTATCATGGGGCCATAATCGGTTTCCTGTTCCAAATCGATCCACTTTGTGTGTATGGCAAGCTTCTCTTCTTCCGAGATGCTGTCCAGCACCTTGTTCAAAATGCTCACCAAAACAGGCCAATCCTTGCGAACAGCAAAATACAGGGCCTGCTGTTTTTCAGCTTCAAAAGCAATAAACTTCAAATTCGGCAGCCCGTTTGAGCGTATCAGGTAGTTGGATGTGGCAAGGTTTCCGATAAAAGCTCGCTCGGTACCGTTGGCTACGGCAGTTAACGCTGCATCGACAGAATCATACAGGCTCAGATTTATCTTCGGATAGGACTGCAAATAGCTGTGGTGGGAGCTGTTCCGCTGTACGGCTATGGACAGTCCTTCCAAATCTTCCATTCCAGACAGACGAGTTTCCGTATCCCGGGTGACGATCACCCTTTTAAAATAGTAATAGGGCTCGGAAAACAAGAAGTATTGTTCCCTTTCAGTGGTTTTGGAAATAGCAGGCAAAACATCAATGTCACCTGATAAGGCCTTGTCATAGGCCTCAGGCCATGTCAACCCCTGCGTAACCTGAAAGCGCATACCCGTCCTTTGTGTGATCAGATCAAGATAATCAGACGCAATTCCTTCGTATTCGCCATCCTTGTCAATGAATTCAAAGGGGACGAACTGTGGATCCACACCGTGGGTGATGACAGGGTGCTCCTGCATAAAGGCCAGTTCTTCGTCTGTCCACAGAATTTGGCTGTTCTTTGCATGGCATGGAGCAGAAATGAGAATAGTCCCAATAATCAATATGAAAAAGAAAGCAGGAAACTTCCGTATCATCTTGATCTCCTTCAACAACATGAATATATCTCAAAGTCAGCTTTGGCAGTTCCGCAGATGTGAAAAAGTGTGCTCGTAATTGTTATACAGTTACTTTTACCACTTAAATAGCCTCTTGAAAACACTGGTTTCAATAAAATTCATACGCTCTATGGATGAACCGGATAAATGAAGGTGTCACCCTCGCTTAGCGTATTTTTACCGGAGAGAATGCGTAAAAAAGCGGTTGTGTTCCTTTTGGAAAACACAACCGCTTCGTCATCATTTGGTCGGGGCGAAGAGATTTGAACTCCCGACATCTTGCTCCCAAAGCAAGCGCGCTACCAAGCTGCGCTACGCCCCGACGCAAACCGCTTTCTCATTTTACACTATAACCGGGACGTTTGCAATGGGGTTTTGTAACAATTTTATTCACCGTAAACTGCCAGGCCCCTTCGACTCAAACCTTTGAGGTGAGGCCTCAGTTATACTCAATCGATTCAATCAGAATAACGTTCATAGCTTCATTGTAGGAAAACCCGTAGGAGCTGATGACGTACCCGGCCTGTTCATTCACCTGGCTCATTATATTGTTCACACTCTCATTGGTTACTGTAAACCCATCCAGTCTGAACAGACACTGGGTTTTTCGCTGGTTTAAGGTTTCACGCAGCGCTTTTCTGAGCGCGGTGGCATCGGATATAATCAGGTTTTCCTTGATAAAATAGTTCTCCTTAGTAGCGGTGCAGGCAGGATAGTCCTTCTCTTCCCACACATGTTCCCTTCTCATCTGTTCATCGTTCAGATTGAAATAATCATAGCGCAGGATATTTCCTTCGGATTGGGTTATTGGATCATCCCATGTCGTATCCACATGATAGGGTTCTCCGTCGATGATAACCATGTTCCACGCGTGATCAATCCCATCGCCGATTCCCGTTACCATGCGGCATGGCACACCCGCCTCATTCAGCATCAGAACCATCAGCTCGGCGTAAGCGCCGCATACAGCCTTACCGGTATTCAACGCACCAAACGCGTGATACGACGAGTCCGGCGTTTTCTGGCTTCTGTCATACTGCAGCCCAATAATTAAGAAGTCGTGGACAGTCTTTACTTTTTCATAATCGGTCATATCCGGTTGAATGATATCATCAACAAGCTGTCTCACCCAGGCATTCTGGGTTTGTTGCTGTTGAATGCTGTTAACATAACGGGGCGTAATGTCCAGCTTGTTTTCCTCCCCCTCGAGCCAGGATTCAAGCAGATAACCCTCTACAAAAACACCGCTTTCATGCTCTGCCCGCTCCATTATGATCCCGCCGTATTTCTTCA
>JAAYJG010000065.1 GCA_012523055.1 Ruminiclostridium sp.
GCCACCAGCGTTATTTTCATATCGGTAATCGGGGATCCGGTAAGAACTCCCCGGTGAACCTTTTCTTCCAGATGGGACAGGATAAGGTTTTTCCAGTTTTTAGCCAGTATATCGTCGCTGCAATCTACCGCAAACTGAAGGCCACTGCCTCTCTCCCCGGGTTCCATCAGCAGATGGACCTCTGCATAATGACGCAGCGGCTCAAAATGGCCCACTCCCTCCACAGGGTTTGCAATGGTCTCCTTATATACAATCTTGCCGGCATCGAAGACTACCTCGACGTCAAACCGCTCCTGTATCAAGCTTTGCAGAATTTCAACCTGAACCTCGCCCATAATTTGGACATGAATTTCCGCAAGCTGCTCATCCCAGACAATGTGAAGCTGCGGATCCTCTTCTTCTATCTGGCGTAGTTTTGGAAGCATAGCTCTTGGATCGCAGCCCTGCGGAAGCCTGATCCGATAGGTGAACACACTCTCCAGAACCGGCGGCGCGGCGGTTTCCTCTATTCCCAGGCCTTCTCCCGGCTTTGTCATACTAAGCCCCGTGACAGTACAAACACTGCCTGCTTCAGCTTCATTCACAGCTTCAAATCTGTTGCCGGAATAGATCCGGATCTGATGAACCTTCTCCTCCCAGACTCCGTTTGATAATGAATCCTTCACTTTCAAACTTCCGCCTGTAATTTTCATATGCGTCAGGCGGTTTCCCTGTTCATCTCTGTCAATTTTGAATATTCTGGCACCGAATTGCTGTGGCCACACCGGTGCCTCGGCATAGTTCAATATGCCTGCCAGAAAGGCTTCAACCCCTTCAAGCTTTAAAGCTGCACCGAAAAAGCACGGAAACACCTTGCGTTCCCGAATGGACTTTTTGATCTGCGCAATGGACACACGCCCTTTTTCCAGATAGGCTTCCATCAAGGGTTCATCACACATAGCCAGCTGATCGTAGAAATCCGCGGACAACCCCTGCCCGAAATCAATACAACCATCACCCAAATGTTCTTTAATCTCTTCCATTAACCTTTCAGGATCAGGCTCGTTCAGATCCATTTTATTGACGAAGATAAAAATGGGAACCCGATAAATACTCAAAAGACGCCACAGGGTCTTGGTGTGCCCCTGTACGCCATCTGTGCCGCTGACCACTAAAATGGCATAATCCAGAACGCGCAGCGTTCTTTCCATCTCAGCGGAAAAATCCACATGGCCGGGGGTATCCAGCAGGGTAATTTGCAGATTCCCTTCTGTAAACACAGCCTGCTTGGAAAAAATCGTGATCCCTCTGGACCTTTCAAGCTCAAAGTGATCCAAATAGGCATCCTTGTTGTCCACTCTGCCCGGTTTCCTAATTTTCCCGCTTAAATAGAGCAAACCCTCCGATAATGTTGTTTTGCCTGCATCCACATGGGCCAGGATACCAATGACCAGCTTTTTCATCCGTTTTTTATCCTTTGATGTCGAACTGTATCTATCATAACAATAAACATGGTTTCTTCTCAACTTCTTTTTTCCCTGGTAAACATAATTGTATAATATGTGAAACAAATCGTTATGGCCTATTTTTTTGTGGTATGTATGATACAGTATGTTCAAATATGCTTATGAAGGAGCCCCGATGAAAAGCATTAAATCAAAAGGGATCATTTTTTCATTGTGCATTATTTTATTTGCGATCTTACCTCTGGGGTTGGGGGGGTATTTCCGGTTTCGCAAGATTCTTGTGAACGAGGTAAACCAGGCTGTTGTCAGGGTTGCAGAAGAAACCGCCGACCATTTAAGCAGTTACATATCGCAATTCATATCACCTCTGGTTAAAATTTCTAAAAATGAATTAATCATCAGCATGGACTGGGAAAAGCAAAAAGATATTCTTGTTGCCCAAATTCATCCGAACTATTTACAGATTGTTGTGGTTGATATAAATGGGATGGCGCACTATACAGATGGTACAATTCTGGATTTAAGTGATAGAGACTATATTCAGCAAACTTTAACCGGCAAGCTTTCCTTTTCCGATGTCATCATCAGCCGGAAAACAGGCGAGCATGTCATCATGCTCAGCGTTCCCATTTTTCGGGATGGTATTGTTCAGGGGGCATTGATTGCACGACTGGATGAAGATTTTCTGTCCGATTTCGCGTCAACCCGTGGTTATGGCGAAAATGGCAGGGCTTACGTTATCAGCGACCAGGGTGCCATCATTTCAAGATCCCGGCAGGAAAATGAAAATAAAATGTTTAATATTCATGGTGCCGCGTACAACGACGATAATTATGCGCAGTTCTCAGAGTTCGTACATACAACCAGCCATCTGAACTCGGGCTTTGGAAGCTTTGAATTTCACGGACAAAGGATTCTGATGGGCTATGCTTCGGTAGAAAAAATCAATTGGAAGGTTTATATAGGAACCGTTGAAGAGGAGGCTTTAAAAAGCCTGAATGACCTGTTGAAAGCCTTTAATCTTATTATAGTGCTTTCCCTTATTCTATGCGCCATCCTGGCTTGGGTGATTGTCCAAAAGCTGTTGAAGCCAATTGTGGAACTCGATAATTTATTTTCCAAGGGTGCCATGGGAAACCTTACGGTCAGATTTAGCGGAAAATCCAAGGATGAGATAGGAAGGCTTGGCTTAAGCTTTAACCGCATGATGGATAAAATCAAGACCCTGACACAGTACGATTCGTTGACTGCCTTGATGAATCAGTATGTCCTGGAAAAGGAAATCCAAAACCTGACACATCTTCAGCAACCGCAAAAGTTTTCAATCATTATGGTAGCTATTGATAAGCTTAGCCATATCAACGACACTTATGGGTATGAAATGGGTGATTTGGTTCTGTGCGAAATGGCATCCCGGATAAAAAGCTGTATCACACCGGAGCACCAGCTATATCGTTATAAGGGTGATGAATTTATTATCCTTGCGAGAAACAGTTCTGACCATGAAATCCAGGCCATGGCTCAGAAAATACTGTCGTTACTGATTGAAAGCTATCATTTGAAAGGAAAGAACATCGAAGTAAAAATCAGTATTGGGATCTTTCATGCAAATGAAGACACTCAAACGGAAGAACCGCTGAAATCGGTGACCAACGCCCTGAATTATGCGAAGTTCCTGGGCAGCAATCAAATACAAGCTTATAATCCGCAGTTACATGCCAACCTGTTGGGCATCCGGGAGCTTCAGTCAGAAATTCCCCTCGCAATCAGGGAAGATCAGCTTTACCTGGTATATCAGCCTATTATGGAGCTGGAAAGCAATAAAATGGTCGGAGTAGAAGCACTCGTCCGCTGGAAGCATCCACGAAAGGGGATATTGTATCCGGATAAGTTCATTGATCTGGCTGAGCAAAATGGAACCATTGTAGAATTGGATTTTTGGGTGATCAAAACTGTATGCAAGCTTATTAAATCCTGGCAGGATGAGAACAGAAAACCGGTTGGTATTTCTGTGAACATTTCTGCCAGAACCTTTGAAAGCAAAAGGTTTATCCCGGACCTGCTGGATATCCTGAAGCAGTATCGTGTTGATCCGGAGTTGATTCAGCTGGAAATCACCGAACGGATGGTGATTCATAATATCGAAGAGAGCATTGTAAAGCTGAATGAGTTGCGTGAAATGGGGGTTCATATCGCAATCGATGATTTTGGAATTGGGTATTCTTCACTGAGCTATATCATTCGGCTGCCCATCGACAGCATCAAGATTGACAAAGCATTTGTTCAAAGCATGAGCACAAGCCTCGAAGCAAGGGTTCTTGTGGCAGCGATCATCAGCCTGTGCAAAACCTTAAAATACAATGTCATCGCCGAAGGCATCGAAACCCTGAATGATTTGGAGTACCTGAAAAAGAACAAGTGCGCCATGGGGCAGGGCTATTATTTTTCAAAACCGGTACACATTAAGGAAATTCATTTGGTTGATTGACGAGGGTAATCCTCAGTTATCTAATGGCTCTACAGAATCATCTATGATTTCAATGAGCGCTTGCGCGAATTGTGCGCCAAAACGCGGGCGCTGAAAGTGCCTTCTACACGCAAAAACATCAATGTTTTTGTGTGTGACTTACGCGTTTTGTGTGCAACTTGTTCATAACTATCTCTGATAGTTATGAACGGTCCGCGAGCATTTGATAAAACTGGTCGGATGACTCAATCCTCTCATCCAAACCTTTTCCTGTATCCGCATTTCCTACAAAGCTCTTCTACGGCTTCTCGCCTGTCAAAACCGTTTGTCAGGTTCACAGCTCTTTCCGATTCAATGATTTCACTGAAGGGTGTGTGATGAATGTTTCCCAGGTTTATCACTCCATCTCCATCCAGACAACATGGCACTACCGTGCCATCTACCAAAATGGCGGCCTGATTGCGCAGTCCATAACAAAAACCCCGGGAATTGCTTTCTTCCTGCCGGATATCCGGCCATTGAAACCGGTGCTCCTCATTCACATATATTCTTTCGGCGATTTTAATACCTCGCTCCGGCAGTATTCTCTCCTGAATTTTATAAGGCAAATCAAATGCACTTTCGATTGCCCGTAAAAAATCGTTGTTCTTCTCCCTCTCCATTGAAACCACATTGTTCTCATCAAGGTTCCACAACCTTAAAGCGATAATGATATTTGTCCTGCTCACGGCTTCTTTTGCAAAAGATAAAATATGGTGAATGTATTCCTCTTTACCCTGCATCCCTTTGTTTCCATCAAAACTGTGCAGGGAAAAATTAACCTGCCGCAAACAAGGCTTTGATAGAAGCATCAGGGCTGCCCTTTGAATGAGCGTGCCATTGGTGGTGATATTTACCTTGAAATGCTGCTCATGGCTGATATCCAATAGTTTATCCAAATGGGGATGAAGCAGCGGCTCGCCCTTCACATGCAAATAAATGTGGCTGGTGTGCGCCTTGATTTGTTCCAGAATTTTGCCGAAGGTATCAATACCCATGAATTCGGGTTTTCGAGTCGTCTTCGGACAAAAATCGCATTCAAGGTTACATGCATTCGTAATCTCGATATAAATCTTCTTAAATTGATTCATAGCCTTACAGTTCTATCAGATCATCGACATTTTGAGCGTTTACAATGTCTGATCTGGCAGGAATTGTGTCCTGTGGTTTTTGACCGGTAACAAGGTAATTATAGAGATAAATGACAGGATCATGACCCTGTCCAAAAGGATCCTGACCTATGCTCGCGTAAATAATACCATCTCTGATGCCCTGCAGGACGTCTTTATCACGGTCAAAGCAGACAACTCTGATCTGATCCTGCAGGCCGGCTTCGACAATGGCCTTTACCGCCCCGGTTGGGCCACCCCCGGCAACAAATATACCGTCTATGTTATTGTCGTTTTCCAAATGACCCTTAACAGCTCGGTATACCGTTTCATAAGTGTCCTCTGCGAAAACCTTTCCGGCGATCTTTATGTTTTTACTGCTTTTCAGGGCGGCTTCAAACCCCGTTAGGCGTTCCAGATGGAGTCCTGCTATTTCAAGCCTTCCCACCATAAGCACATTTCCCTTCCCACTCAGAGCCTTCTTCATCATGTTTCCAGCTTCAAAACCCTGCAGGTATGTATCAGGGCCATAGTAGGCCAAACGTTTTGTGCCTTTTGGAAAATCACAGTTAAAGCCCATGACCGGAATTCCTTTTTCGGTCAGTGAATTCACGATGGGAATAAGGTTCTGGAAAAACCCGGGCACTACATATCCGTCATAACCTTTGGCAATACAGTTTTTAAAAATCTCAATCAGCTGATCCTCGGTATATCCGGCAGGCATTCCATGATATTCAACGACTGTATTCCTGTTAGCAAGCTCCATCTGTGCGTAAAGCACCCCTTGCCGAATCGAAAGCCAGAAGGAATGATCCATCGGTGCCAGAAAAGCGATAACCATCTTTTTGGCACTGCTTTGTTCCACCGGCCTTAAGGAAGTATTATACCGGATGATAAGGTTCTGGATGCCTGCGAGCATATTATTCAGCGACAGTGTGTTCTGCCTGATTTCATGAAGCTCGGCCAACTCCTGTTCTGTTACGGCGGCTATCTCCTGGGTTTTTGTTGAAATTTCATTGGATGCCGTATGCAATTCATACCCCTTTGCGTTAGTCTGCTTTGTAAAGCTGTTGATTTGATTGATCTCTGTGTAGATGTTTTTCATATTGTTCGTAAGAACAGAGCTTTGGTTGTTGATGGTATAGAAGGACTCCTTCACCGAATTGAAGGTTTCCTTGCTGGCATTAAAGCTATCCACACACCCGCTGATATTTTTGCTTAAGATGTCGCTTCCTTTTACGATATTTCCGACTATCCCCGTAATTCGTTTGATGCCTTCCTTAGTCTTTGTGCCAAGCTGGTTGATCTCATTCGCGATGACGGTAAAGCCCTTGCTGAATTCACCGGCTTTGGCAGCTTCCACGGAAGCATTTATTCCCAGCAGTTTTAGTTGCTCACTGATTTTGATAATAAATTCACCGACCTCGGTGATCTCTGCTATTTCAGTATTAAGTTTTCCAAAGAATTCAAAAGTGATGTTCATGTTGTCAGAAATGGTATTCAGTTGACTGTAGAACCGCTCCAGGTTATCGGTGCCTTCCTGGGCAACGGTAACGGTGGTGTCGATATATTTCTCAAAATTGGCTATATTGGACGTAATTCCGTCAACCCGATTACCAATGCCTTCGATGCTTTCGATGGTTTGATTGACGATACTTAACTGTTCCATTGCCTTTTCCGCCACATGAGTAATGCTCCCGGCTATTTGCTCATTACCCTGACAGGTCATGTCAATGCTCTTTAAAACCTTATCGATGGAATCGGAAAGAACGATCACATTTCCCTTTGTCATTTCAATAAAGCTTAAAAGGTTGGATTTCATGTCATTAAAAGCGATAGTCAATGCTTCGAGTCCTTTTGTTTTATCAACCGGGATGTCGCTGATGTTCAGTTCACCTTCCGACATTTTCTTAGCATTGCTGTTGATCAACGTAAGGGATGAAAAAAACTTTAATGATGTATACAGCAGAACCGCTGATAAAATCACAGAAAGGGCCATAAGAACCATATAAACCTGTTTTGGCCATGCAGCACCTGTGATATTGCCCGTTGTACCCGTAGTTGTGGAAAAAATAAAAATCAGAAGTGTAGCCAGAAGGATAATACACAAGGAAAACACAAGCGTTATAATGATGGTTCTGGCCTTAAAAGTGGCAGAATTTTTTTCCTTCGCTTCTTTGTTGAACATGGTCTATTCCTCCTATCAGAGATTTTGCATGTTGCGGGAAGAGCGTAGTATAACGGCATTCTTTTTCCTGAAACAATAATACAATTAACCCAGCACTGGAACACTCCGCAAAAGCGACCCTCACACCACCCCAACAGGAGGTGGGTGGGTTTTAGGCTTTCTGATCCTCTTTATCATTCATCTCGAGCAGCCCACGGGTTTCCAGAATCGGCTCTATAAACAAAATACCCTTTCCAGGTTCATTCAGGTTCAAAGCATCAGACAACGCGGTCACAACCTTATCGACTAAAGCACCTGGTGTCAACATGATGATAAGTTCCTTTTCCGGTTCGATTTCCATACCAAATAATGTTGTAGCAATCTCCGCGCTGGCACCACGGCCGTGTAAAATCGTGCCCCCACGCACACCAGCCTCGCGTGCGATATCCATCACATCATCCGACAACCCGCGTTCAACAATCACTGTCAGTTTTTTAAACATACTTTTTCCCTCCACGCACTGTGCCGTATTTATGGCATCCTGCTTTCCCGTATCCTGACCCGGTAAACCTATTGCATGCAGTACTGAAGACGTATATGCAATGCCATGGCCATGTACTTTTAGCTGGAGTTCTTCATTGAAATATTCCAACATTTCTTCAGCCTGTTCACTCTTTAACAGGAAGTGAATCACTTCTCTTTTTTGACTTTTTATGCCCAGTAAGTTTAATACCGTGCTTTTAACGGTTCCTCTGCCAATTGTAATCATCCCTCCACGCAGACCCTTCTCTTTGGCAAGACGGATACATTTATGGCTTTGATTCTCGCTGAGGATTAATGTTAGCATCTTTTTCTTACTGATACTCAGTTCTTCCATTGGTTTATCCATGTTTACCTCCGAATGTTTCCTGTTTAGTAACCGAAGCACTGGATGCTTTTCGCGTTTTTTGATGGTAGAGCGCACCCAGCAATTCAATTGCGATGATGGGCATCATGGCAACTATAGCAATCATTCCAAACCCATCCACCACGATATCTGCTGATGGAACCTGGGCAGCAATACCTTGAACAAAGGCCAGCGAGAACGTGGCAGTCATAGGCCCCGAAGCAACACCGCCTGCGTCAAAGGCCATGCCTACAAACAAATCGGGCACCAGGTAAGCCAAAATTACTGAAAGGCCAAACCCGGGCAGCAAGTACATCCACAGTTGCAGATTTGGTACCAGAATGCGTAAGGCTGACATGAAAATGGACAACCCTACCGCGATGGACAGGAAGATTAGAACCAGCTTACGGCTGACCGAACCTCCGGTGACTTCTTCAATCTGGTGGGTGAGGACATGGACAGCCGGCTCTGCCAATACCGTTGACAGCCCCAGAAGCAAAGCGACTACCAATACGGGAATTTTGGACTCCATTGCGGCAAGCTGCATTCCTACTTGGGTGCCGACCGCCATAAAGCCACCGTTGACACCCAACAAAAACACAACGAGCCCAAATAAGGTTAGGAAAAGGCCTCGGCTGATATCGATGACCCGTTTTCTTTTGTGTTTAAAAGAAAATACCTGAAACAAAACATATGCAATTATTATGGGCAAAAGCGAGAGAAATGACTCCCATGCGATCGGCCATAATTTTGAGCCGTACATCCGCAGTAAATTTGAACTGACAACGGTTTCCTCCGGTAACGAACCGGTTAGTTTGTCTGTGCCCAACAAAAGGCCGGTAACCAATACCCCAATAATAGCGCCTGCTGAAGATATGCCAACCAGGCCAAAGTTATCCGCTTCACTGGTTTTGCTGTCCTTTTTAATGGCTGAAATACCACCGGCCATAGCTAGCATAAACGGGACGGTAATGGCACCTGTTGTCGCCCCGGAAGCATCGAATGCGATGGCGATAAAATCTGGAGATGAGAATAGCGAAAGGATAAAAATCAAACCATATGCGGCTGTAAACACGTACTTTAACCGAACATTCTTCAATATGCGCAGCATTCCCAGGGTCATCATGACCGCAATCCCAACAGAGACCGCAACGACCATGAGGGTACGGCCAAACTGACCTGAAGTGACACTATCCACCTGTCCTGCAAGAATGTGCAGATCTGGTTCAGCGTATGAAATAAAAAAGCCAAGAACCAGACAAATGGCAATGATAACAGTATAGCTTTTTGAAAGCGCGATGGAATCCCCGATTCCATGGCCAATGGGTTCCAGGCCCTGATCAATACCGAACAAAAATATGGTTAAGCCAATGATGACCAATATCGAGCCTATCAGATAAGCATACAGCATTGTAGCTTCCAGGGGACTGATTGTAAAATGGAGTATGAGTACGATCGCAGTGATCGGCAAAACAGAGAATAACACCTCTTTGAATTTGTCTTTCAGAGCGTCCAATCCAACACCTCTTTACTGAATAATTTTGGTTTCCTGAGTCTTGTCTCCAGGCATAACGGTCTGTATAGAAAATATAGCGAGGCCCGATGTCCCCCACCTCTATAGGTGGCGGGTACCGATTACCTTAATCAGGCGGCGAGCATATCTCCCGCCTCGATATAACGAAGCTGAAGCTTCGTTGTTGCAGTGTGATGGTTTTGCTAAAGCAAAACCTGCCGTTGCAATAACAGTGTATTGCGATTGCAAGCAATCGCTTCCGTTGTTATAAAAAAACCACTACATTTATTGTAATGTTTATACGATCCGTTGTCAATGAACCTTCATGAGGAGTGGCCGCAAACCCTCGGATTGACTGCATTACTCCTGCGAAACCTGCTCAAGGTTTCATGTCGTTTCACCTGGGGCGTGAGTAACTATTCAGTGGTAATCAAGCACAGCCTGCTGAACGAAGTGAAGGAGCTTCGCATTACTCCTGAAAAGATCCTTCCCTGCGCTCGGGAAGACATCGCTGTGCTCGGGATAAAACTTAATGGCGGAAGTCAGGATAATGATATGATTGGAAATTTATTTCTTTCGTGTAGACAAACACTTCTCTTATACGTATTATTTATTTGTGTAACTAACTAATTGAAGGAGAGTGGAACATGAAAAAAGTCATTTCGTTAACATTGGTGGTCACGTTGCTAATGAGCATGTGCATGCTCACAGCTGTCGGCGCCGAGGAGATTCAGCTGCAGCAACTTCCCGAAGTTGGCCAGGTCATTTCGGGATTTAAGGCTGTGGAAATTGGTTTTATGGACATTGTCAATGCAAAAACAGTTTTGTTTGAGCATGAAAAAACAGGAGCAAAGCTTTTTTATATTCAAAGCAAGGATATCGACCGCTCCTTTGAAATTGCTTTCAGAACACCGACTGTCGACGACACTGGGGTAAATCATATCCTGGAACATATTACCATATCCGGTTCCCGGAAGTATCCATTGAAAAACGTGCTGTTTACCATAGCAAACCAAACCTACAGCACCTTTATCAACGCCTTTACCAGCGCAACCGCTACCGTTTACCCGGTTTCTTCGATGAGTGAGGATCAGCTGCTGAAGTTGTCGGAAGTATACCTGGATTGCGTATACAACCCGTCGGTCTATTCAGATAAAAATATCTTTTTGCGTGAGGCATGGAGATATGAAATGACTGATGCCGATGCCCCACTGTTGATCAACGGAACTGTATACAACGAGATGAAGGGGGCTCTGGGGAACATTTCTACCGCCGCACGCGATAATGTTTCGGACGCATTGTTTCCAAACAGCATCCAGTCCAATATATACGGCGGAGATCCTGAAAAAATTAAAGATTTAACCTATGAACAGCTAATTCAAACACACCAGAACTATTATCATCCATCCAATTCCATGATGATCCTTTACGGAAATCTTGATTATACAAGGTTTCTGAAAATGATCGATGAGGAAGTTCTCAGTGGCTACGAAAAGAAGGATGTACAGATTGATTATGGCAAAATCGAGCCATTGCAGCAAAAAACTGAAGCCGTTTATCCATTTGCCGTGAATGCAAATGCCAATACAGTGAATGCCGCGCAAATAGATTATGCATTTGCGCTAACCGATGTCACCGAAGAGGAGGCCCTCGGTCTTGGCATCCTAGCTACAATTCTGAATCAGGATTCTTCGCCCCTCAAAATTGCTTTTACAGAGAAACAAATCGGCGGGCAACTCGTTGTCAGTTTTAATGATTCGAACGTTCAGCCCATATTCACTTTTACAGCGATGAATGCAGATGCAGCGAAAAAGAATGATTTTATGACTCTTGTGGACAGTTGCCTGGAGGATCTGGTGAAAACCGGATATGACAGGGAATTGGCGAACGCAACCATCTCCTCTACCCTGTTAAGCTATTCAAACCTGACAGAGATGAGCAATCTTGGGATAAACATATCCTTATCCGCTGCCATTGTGTGGGCGAATACCGGCAATATTGATTATTTCAGTAATCTGATTAAAAATCTAAACAATGTTTCAGAAAAGATTGATGATAACTATCTGGAGGAGCTGACTGCAAAGTACATTCAAAACAACAATCATGCCGCTTTGGTGGCTACAGTCCCCGAGCCTGGATTGACCGAGAAATTGGCCGATGAACAGTCGACAACCCTGGCAAACCTGAAAGCTTCTATGAGCGCAGAGGAACTTGAAAGTACTGTCAATCATACAAAGTCATACAGCGAGTGGAACAGCAAGGAAACCGATCAGGCAATTGTTGATGAGCTGCAGGTAGTAAAGGTTGCTGATCTTCCCGTAGAAGTGAAAAAATACAGCATTAATGAAACCCAGCTATCAGATGGTGTTAGAATGCTTTCCTCGGCAGCGGATGTTGCCGAAACAGGGTTTACTACACTCATGCTGGATACCTCTGCGGTACCCGTTGAAAAGCTGCACTTTCTAAATCTTTACGCAAGCTTGCTTGGAAGGCTGGATACTCAACAGTATCCAAAGGATCAGCTTGGCACCTTGAGTATTCGGTACCTGAATGGATTATCGACCAGCCTTTCAACCATTTCACAGGTAGACAGCGATGAGTTTGTTCCGGTATTGACTGCCTCATGGATGGGTTTGTCTGGTGAATACGATAAACAGGTTGAGCTTGTAAAGGAAATACTGCTGAATACTCAATTTAACGATGCAAATGCTATTCTGACGATTGTAAAAGAGCAAATTTCCTCTATGCAAAACCAGTTTGTCTCCAATCCGTTAAGCCTGCTGATGACCCGTAATATGGCGAGCCTGAAAACCAGCAACAATTACGAGAGCTACCTTTACGGCCTGGAGTACTTTGGTTTTCTTACCAAGCTGGAACAACTGATGCAGTCTGAACCAGGCGTTGTATTGGCCGAACTGGAAGCCATCCACCAGCTCATTCTTAACAGAACCAACCTGACCACGCTGTTTGCAGGCAGTGAAGCCAGTATAGAAAAACACGAAACGGAAATCAAGAAGTTCATCGAAGCGTTACCAGTAAATCCTATCGCATCACAGGATTATACCAAAATTCCACTTCCAGCTCATAAGGAAGGGATAGCCATGGATACTCCCGTTCAGTACAACATGATCTCGGCAGATTATGAAGCTATGGGAACCACCTTCAGCGGCAAATATGTCCCTATTGGGCTGGTGATTTCAGAAAATTACATCACCCCGAAAATCAGGTTTGAAAATGGTGCTTATGACAGCATCGCAAGCTTCGGCAATAACTCCTTCATGCTGATTTCTTATCGTGACCCGAACATCAATGAAACCTTTGAGGTGTTCAAAGGGCTGCCGGATTTCATCAGAAACCTGACAATTACACAGGAAGAACTGGACAGATACATTCTCAAAGCCTTCAGTTCATACACTGCAGCTGAAGGTGAATTAAGCGGAGCCATGAGCACAATGTCCAACTACTTAGTGGGCAGAACAACCGAAGACAGGTTGGAAATATTACAGGAAATCAAGTCGGCAACGGTTCAGGATCTGAAGGATTCCGCAGCCATGTTTGAAAGCTTCCTTACCAATGGTGCATGGTCAACTGTAGGCAGCGTGGATAAGATTGAGGCCAGCAAGGCTCTGTATGACTCGGTCATATCCTTTGGACAGCAGTCCAGTGAGCCTGTCACAAGAGCACAGTTCTTTGAGCTGATCCTGGCCGGGGTTCCGGAGCCGGTTTCGGTTGCAAAACAGATGGGTTTGTTCCTGGGAGATGGTGCAGGCAACTATTTTGAAGACGAGAAGCTGACAATGGAACAGCTTGCCGTCATCCTTGACAGGCTGGCCGTTTTGAACGGTGTACAGCTCGGCGGGGAAAATGTCGCCATTGCTGACGAAGCCGAGATCAGTTCCTGGGCAAAAAACAGTGTTCAGGCTATGGTTGCGTCCGGGGTTGCAAAGCTTGATGAAGAAGGGAACTACCACCCGAAAGCCGATGTCACCGCTTCATTTGTTCAGGCTGTTGTGAATGAACTGATGAGGGTATTAACCGGTCAGTAAGCAAACACATACATATGTGTATAATCGGGGACGGTTTTTTGTGTCACTTGCGTGAAACAAAAACCGTCCCTTGTTTCGTGTTCACTTTTTGCACAAGGCTTTATCAGCACAACATGACATTGAGTTATTCAGAAACAGTGAAGCTGTGAAGTATCCGGCTTTATATCCTTGAGCCTCATTGCTTAACTACCATTTCCGTCGATCGCGCGTTGATTACCGCAACTGGTTCTTTCACTTCCGCGGAATTCGTCTTGACAGGGATTGGTTATTTTTGTATAATGAATGTACGTTCATTCAGAAAGGGTGATTTCATGTCTGTACAAAGTCAAATGCTGAATCAAAAAATCCTGGAAAGCTTTGAAGCTGCCTTTCCCGATAAAGGAACCGCAAAAATACTGGTTACAGCGCTTGAGGTTTTTTCCAGAAAAGGCCTGGTCGCCGCGAAAATAAAGGATATCGCGCAAACTGCGGGGTTCAGTCAGGGCTTTGTTTATAATTATTTCCCGTCAAAAGATGATATCTTCATCCGGCTTGTGGACATCGCTTCAGAGTGTGCCGGGATTATGGTAAAAAACGTATCCGAATTGGAAGGAACACCTCTCGATAAAATCCGCTGGCTCACCGAAGCGCTTCTGTTGGACGATGGCGCAGTGATGCGGCACTGGCAACTGATTATGCTGCAAGCCTCCACTTCCGAGGCCGTCCCGGAAAAAGCAAAAAAAATATCGGAAGAGAAGATGCTGCAGCCAATCCGGTATTTGATCCCTATCCTGATGGAGGGGCAGGCCGGTGGACTATTCGTAAAGGAAGACCCTGCCATGCTGGCATTAACTTACTTTTCCATTGTACAGGGATTGGGGATCACAAAGCTGCAAGGCGGTACGGATCTTCCTTTCCCTTCTGTCGACCGAATTTTGTCTTTTTTAAAGTATGAAAGCGAGGGGGCCCTATGAAAGTAATTCTTTCTTCCTTTGGAAGCTATGGAGACATCTCTCCGTTTCTATGGTTGGCAAAGATCCTGCGCGATGAAGGTCACACCATCCTGTTCATCTGTAACCCTTTTTTCGAGGAGGCTGTAAGGAAAGAGGGCTTCAACTTTAAACCGGCCGGAACACTGGAGGACTACAAATCTGCAACCATTCCCGCGACAATCACCGGGAATCCGTTCAAGGATCAGCAGGAGCAGATCCTTGCATCTAGAAGGCTTTTCACCCATATGTTTTTGAATCCTGTTGAAGACACCTTCAGGGCTATCGAATCGGAAAAAAACGATCATCCGCTGGTAATCAGCCATTTCTTCGGATATGGTGCCAAGCTCGCAGCCGAAAAATACAAGCTTCCCTGGTTCAATGTTTGCCTTGCCCCCTATTGGCTGAGACCATTCAAGAAAATCAAAGCTTTCCGGGATCGTCTGGAGAAGATGCGTACACAGGGAACCAACAGGTTTATTGACAACCAGCTATTCACAAAACCCTTTAATGCTCTCAGAGAAAAGTATGGATTGGATTCATTAAACAGGCTAAGCAATGAGTGGATGTTTGATAGCGACACCCTTTGCCTGTTTCCGGAGTGGATGATGGATTACGAGCTTGAAGAAGGGATAAAAGCTGCTTACATAGGATTTTCTGCTCCCGATCCGCAGGGTATCGGGCTTTCTGCAGAAGTATCCTCTTTTTTATTGAAGTATGGCAAACCCATTGTTTTTACACCAGGAAGTGCTGTTACACATATCGATCGGTTTTTCCGGGAAGCATTGATTACACTGAAAAAAATGAATAAGGCCGGCATCTTTTTAACGCGGTTTGCACATAAGCTTCCAGATGACCTGCCGGATAATATTCTGGTTCAGGACTTTGTTCCCCTGGATTTACTGCTGGATAAATGCAGCGCTCTCGTACACCATGGCGGTATTGGCACGGGAGCGCAAGCCCTTAGGGCTGGTATTCCTCAGGTCGTATGTCCCCGGCTGGCAGAGCAGGCAGAGAACGCACGCATATGGCATAACGCGGGCGTTTGCGAAACAATCCCGTTTAACAAAATCACCGGTGATAATCTGGCGGGTGTTCTGAAAACAATGATTTCGACACCGGGCAGCATAGAAAAATGCAATTCTCTGAAAAATCAGGTTTTACCGCAGAACTCCAAAGAAAATCTTCTAAAATACCTGGGGCATCGGATACAAAACACGCAGGGATATGCAGAAGAATCATAACAAAGGAGTGTACCTGCCGGTACGCTCCCTCAGGAGATATAGTCTTAAATTGTTTTGTCGTACTACTATATCGGATTTCTTTCCGTTTTGGTTACATTCAGGTTTCGCAGGTTTTTGACCACACTGGTGTCAGAGACTAAATTGTCGGAAACATCCAGGGTGGTTAATCCCGTCAATTTTCACTGATTACCATGGCACAGCGCCATCACTCCATCTGACAATGTGATGTGGGTTTAAGGCAGAGAACCCTCCTCTGTCTCATTGGTTATCGGGTGTTTTTCCTGAATTTTTTTGACAAAACCATCTTTAATCATTTGAATCATATAAGGGACCAGGTCCGGGTCGAATTGCTTGCCTGCATTTTGTGTTAATTCTTTATAAATTTCTTCAATACATAAACTGTTTCGATAGCGCCGATTGCTGCTCATAGCATCGAAAGAATCTGCTACGCAGATGATTCTGGCGTACAATGGAATCTCTGCTCCACTTAAGCCGGCAGGATAACCCGCCCCGTCAAAACGTTCATGATGGTATAGAGCACCCTCACGGATGCCGGGTA
>JAAYJG010000542.1 GCA_012523055.1 Ruminiclostridium sp.
CTGCTGAAATCCGGAGCGGTTTTTCCGCCGCCAAACGGGCTGTATGAGGAATTCCTGAAGCGGGTTGAAAGGGTTCTGGTGCTGGAGGAATTGGATCCGGTCATAGAAGAGCAGTTCTACCACGTTTTAGCGCTTAAGAACCTCCACAGGCCCATCTGTGGTAAGCTGGACGGCTTTGTATCTCCTGCGGGAGAATTAAAGTTTGACAATACTCTGAAAATCATAGAGAAATATTTAGGCATGGAGCTGGCCTCCAGCAATGCTGCGCCACGCATGGAGCTGCCCACGCGCGCGCCGGTTCTTTGTGCCGGATGCCCGCATCGGGCCAGCTTTTACGCAGTAAAAAAGGCGATGCAGGACAAGAAAGCTGTATTCTGCGGTGATATCGGATGCTATACCCTTGGGAACGGCAAGCCCCTGGAGATGACCGATACCTGCCTGTGCATGGGCGCCGGTATCACCATTGCACAGGGAATTAAAAAGGCGGAGCCCGATACACATGCCTTTGCCTTTATCGGGGACAGCACGTTCTTTGCATCGGGCATGACAGGCCTGGCGAATGCGGTTTACAACCAGACCAACATCAATGTCATCATTCTGGACAATTCCACCACCGCCATGACCGGGCATCAGCCCCATCCTGGTACCGGAAAAACCATGATGGATACGATGTCGCAGAAAATAGACATCTATTCCGTCGCGAAGGCGTTGAATGTTGGCTTTGTGGAAAGGTTGAACCCCTTTGACCAGAAAAAAGCCATTGAAACGGTAAAAAAAGCTGCGGAACATGAGGGCGTCAGCGTGATCATCTTTGAGGCACCGTGCATTGCCTTATTCAAGCCTCAGACAGTATATAGAATCGAAAACTGCATCGGCTGCCGCAAATGCATCCGGGAGATTGGCTGTCCGGCTATGTCTGTCAGCAACGGCAAGGTGGAGATCAACGATACTCTGTGCTATGGCTGTGGGCTATGTGTGAATGTATGCCCCACCAAATGCATTTATCAGGAGGGTCGGCTATGAATATCATCATTTCAGGTGTAGGCGGGCAGGGAACCATTCTCGCATCCAAAATTCTGGCTGCCAGTGCGGTGCTTGAAGGCAAAAACGCAAGAACGGGAGAGACCATCGGCATGAGCCAGCGCGGCGGTTGTGTTGCCAGCCATGTCAGAACCGGTGATGTTCATTCGGCCTATATCCCGGCCGGGAATGCGGATCTGCTGCTCTCCTTCGAAATATGCGAAGGGGCCAGAAGCCTGCCTCAATTGAAAAAGGGCGGACAGGCCATCATCAATCTGGCCACCGTCACACCGGTTTCTGCAAACCTTGGGAAGACGGGCTATGACACCGTTAAAATGAAGGAATACATTGCACAAAACAGCAACGCTGTTTTTATAGATGCCGACAGCCTTGCAAAGGCATGTGGATCGGTGAAGGCGGCCAACACCGTGCTGATCGGTGTGGCATTCGGTCTTGATGCCCTGGATGTGTCAAAAGAAAGCTTGATTCAAGCCATTCGGAACAATGTTAAGCCCAGTTTTTTTGATTTGAACATGAAAGCTTTTGACGCAGGCATAAAAGCTGCGAAGGAGATGAAATAAATGCAGAAAGCAGTAGATTTTAACCAATTAAGGAATGCTGTCCTGTATGCGGCGAAGAACAGCCCGTTCTACCAGAAGACTTTCTCTGAAAAGCAGGTGGAGATGGACAGGCTCAACACCATGGAGGACTTCGAAAAGCTGCCCTTCAGTGACAAGCATGAGCTTCGGGACGCATATCCGCTGGGGCTTCAGGCCGTTCCGGATGAAGAGGTGGTGCGAATCCATTCATCATCGGGGACAACGGGCAACCCTGTTATCATTCCTTACACCCGCGAGGATGTGGATAACTGGGCTTTGATGTTTGCCCGCTGCTATGAAATCGCAGGCATTACAAAGCTGGATCGAATCCAGATCACCCCGGGATATGGCTTGTGGACGGCAGGCATCGGCTTCCAGGCAGGTTGTGAAAGGCTTGGGGCCATGGCCATTCCCATTGGTCCCGGGAACACCGAAAAGCAGCTGCAGCTGATGATGGACTTGCAATCCACTGTTCTTTGCGCCACCTCATCCTATGCGCTGCTGCTTGCCGAGGAAGTGCAGAAAAGGGGCATACGTGACAGGATTAAACTGAAGCGTGGGGTCATCGGATCCGAGCGATGGGGTGATCTGATGCGTGAGCGTATTGCCAATGAGCTTCAGATTGAATTGTTTGATATATACGGATTGACGGAAATGTATGGTCCCGGTATCGGTATTGATTGTGAAAAGCATGAGGGAATCCATTACTGGAATGATTTCTTCTGTTTTGAGATCATTGATCCCACTACAGGAAAGGTTCTGCCGGATGGTGAATTCGGTGAACTGGTCATCACGACACTGAAAAAAGCGGCAGCACCGCTAATCCGTTACCGCACCCATGACCTGACGCGGATGATACCCCAACCTTGCAGCTGCGGCAGGGAGTACCCGATGATCGACAGGATCATTGGAAGAACCGATGATATGATCAAGGTGAAGGGAGTCAATATTTACCCCGGCCAGATTGAAGACGCATTAAGAACCGTGGACGGCCTTTCCAGTGAATATCAGGTCATAATTGAGCATGTGGACGGCAAGGACAATATGACGCTAAAGGTGGAAACCTGTGCAAATGCGGATAAAAGAAAGGTCTGTGAGCAGATACAGTACATTTTCAAGCAGAAGATAGGGATTAAAATCCAGTGTGAATGCATGAACCTGGGAGGGCTCCCGCGCTCCGAGAAAAAAGCAAAACGTGTTTTTGATTATCGCGACAAATAATCAGATGCAATATCGCATTCATCAGATTTTTGAGCCCCCACCTCAATAAGTGGGGGTTCTTTGTTCCTTCCCTTTTCAAAGGTATTGATATTTTCATGGAATGAACTATGATAGGACTACTCGATTTCCCCCTCAAACCTTTGATTTTAATAAATATTTTCCAAACTCATGCATAGGATTTTAATAATGATTGTTCATATTCCGGACGAACAGAATCCTTTTCGTTCAGAGGGGGGAGCCATGGATTCCAAAAAAAGCTATAAGCCTATGATTTCAAACAA
>JAAYJG010000543.1 GCA_012523055.1 Ruminiclostridium sp.
AAATTTCTCCATGTCGGTTTCCACAAAACGGGTTTCATCCAGAAAGGAAGGCTTGTATGTATCCCTTGCCCGGATCGAGGTTCCGGCATCCTTATCCCTATAGGCTTCAAACACGCAGGTTAACAAGGCTTCAAAGCTTCCATCAAAAAGATAAACCATAATATCCTCATTCTTTGTGTAATAAGCTCAATGCTGTACCCTGAACCTTGCAGTCGAGCTTGAGCAATTCCTTTTATCATATGCCCAAAGGCCAATGCCTCTATAGCGTATGTTTAGCCCTTTGGGCTAACAATGTGTGGGATTCGATTGGTTATTTACGTAAGTGCTCATTAAACCTGGTCACCAGCCCGTTCTTATGCTTCGCGGTGTAAAACCCGATAATACTGAATGCCTGGGCTGCCGTCAGCTTTTTAAGGCTTCTACCATGTCTTGAATCTCAGCGCTTTGAAAACGATATTTTGTTTCGCAGAAGTGGCATACCAGTTCTGTTTCGTCCTGTTCCCGGGCTAATTCCTCTAAATCTTTCAGCCCCATGCTTAGAAGGTTCCTTTCCATTCTTTGTCTGGAGCAGTTGCACCGATAGGTCACAGGCCGCGTATCCAAAAAAACAAGTTCTCTGCCGGCAAGCACTTCCTTCAAAATATCCTCCAGGCTGCTGCCATCCAGAAGCTTTGTGATGGGTGGCATCTTTTCAATACAGCTCTCCAGCCAGGAGATGGTTTGATCATCGCAGTTGGGCATCAGTTGGATAAACAGCCCTCCCGCGTTGATGATTTTCCCTTTTCTTCCTACCAGAACACCCAGGCTCGTGACGGTAGGGGTTTGTTCCGAATGGGCATAATAGAAGGTGATATCTTCAGCAATTTCACCGGAAACCAGGTCAACGCGACCGATATAGGGTTCCTTCAGGCCCAGGTCGGTAATGACATTCAAATATCCCTTTCCGACCGCACCGGCAATATCAAACTTTCCCCGCTCGTTAATGGGCAGATCAAACCAGGGGTTGTCTACATAACCACGCACATTGGATTGGGAATCGGTGACCGCCAGGATACCTCCGATAGGACCATCCCCCTTAATTTGGATGGTAATGGTGCTATTGGTGTTCTTCAGGGTTCCCGCCATCAGCGCTGCAGCGGTTAATGTCCTCCCCAGCGCTACCGACGGGGTGGGATTCATTTGATGAATGTTTTTGGCTTCTTCCACGGTTTGGGTGGTGAGTGCCGCATAAATCCGGACCATACCATTCTTTGTGATTGCTCTGAGCATATAATCGTTCATTTTTCTCTCCTCATATGATGTGATTCAATTGTAAATTGCATTATCATGCATTTCATTAATGCTCTTAAAAGCTATATACTTACCTTATGAATTCGCTTTATTATTCTTTTCCAGATTCACAAGCGTCATTTGCATCGGATTTTCACGGATCCCCATAAACCCGATGTTTTTGCCATTGCTTCCGATAACGCGATGGCAGGGGATGAGCAATGGCAGAGGGTTTTTCCGTACGATTTGGCCTACTGCACGAGCCGCTTTGCTATTGCCCGCCCTTTCAGCCAACTGCCCGTAACTGACCGTTTGTCCATATGGAACCTGTAACAAGGCTTGGTAAACCTTTTGCGCGAACGGTGTACCGGGAACGGTGAAGGGAAGGCTAAATACGCGTCTTTTCCCCTTGATATACTCCTGAATCTGCTGTGTGGCATTTTTACATGGTTCATTTTCTGATAAAACGGCATATCCCTCCACTAAAGGTGCTTCACTGCCTGGAAGGCATACCCGTATAACCTCGTGGTCATTGCACAGGATTGTGAACAAGCCTGATTCGGTTTTCACAGCGGCCTGATAAAGAATCCGCTTTTCAAGCGCATATCGGATTTTCATCCACTGACTGAGTTTCTCTTCATAAGAAACCGAGGCATTTGCAGGGCTTGTAGAAGGCAAGCGCAGGTGATAAACCGGATGTTTCAGTAAAGGCAACGTGTATTGGCAAAACTGCTGCCAGGCAGTGTTCCCGTTGCAGAACACGTATTCAATACCGGGATTGGCTTCCAACAAACCTGCAATATCATTCAGCTTCTCTGCGCGGATATTACTGTCCAGGCTTCCTTCCCTTTCACAGCTTTCATATACATCCCACAGGGCTATGTTCTGACCCAGTACAAATTGTTGTTTTTTAATATACTCTGTTTCAACAGCGGCATCAAAAATTCTGAAGATCAGGTGCCAGAACAGATTTCGTGTATACGCATAATACTGCCGCTGCCTTAAGGATTCTTCCCCGGGCATTGTACCGAGGATTAAAGCGCGGCAGTTTTTATCGACAACCGGCTTGAATGACCTTTTTGCCGCAGGTTGATTTTCCACATTTTTCATTACCGTTTGCCAAAGCCTTTCATCATCTGTTAGAATATATTAGCACTAAATGAATATAGTGACGCTTGTATTTGTTTCTTCATCTGTCAAGACTATCTACGTTATGATATTTACCTTAGTGTATTGAAATCATGACATGATTCTATCATAAAGATATCCTGCTGCAAACTGGCATTAAATATGCCGCAGTATGGTCAATGGAGAGTAATATGGATTTTTTACGTTTGGTAATAATAGCGGTTATTCCTGGTTTAGCTTTGGCACTTGGGTTGTATCTGACGGATCGTTATGACAGAGAGCCCGTCAGGCTTTTAATCAAGCTTTTTGCATTCGGCTTTTTATCAGCCATTCCTACCCTGTTTGTCGAACGGTTTTTAGGGAGACTGAATTTCTTTCCGCCGCTCTTATCGGCAGCCTGGACAGCTTTCGTCGTCGCCGGCTTTACTGAGGAATTTTTCAAACGCGCTGTGGTCATGCGGGTCGTATATCACCATAATGCCTTTAATGAGAAACTGGATGGCATTATTTATTGCGCTTTTTCATCATTGGGGTTTGCGACCATTGAGAATATCATGTATGTTGTGACGGGTTATGATGCCAACCCGTATATCGGACTATACAGAGGGCTGCTGAGTGTTCCCGCCCACATGCTTTTTGCCGTTACAATGGGTTATTATTTGTCTTTGGCCAGGTTCAGTCCGGATAAGCAAAGCGAGGATAAATATCTGAAACTTTCCCTGATAACACCAATACTGTATCACGGTGTTTTCAACTTTATTCTGATGGCAGGCAGCATTCTGTTGTTATTCCTTTTCATTCCCTTCGTTATTTTCATGTGGGTCGTAAGCCTGAAAAAACTGAATCGGTTTTACAAGGAATCGAAAGCCATCAATACATCCATTTTATCTTGACTTGAAATATGGTTTGGGTGCGTTGGTCTTGCCAAGTCTGCTATCCATCTCAAACAGGATATCTGTGTTGAATGAAGAAAAGCAACCTTCAAAGCACAAGTTTACCTTCCTGTTTTTATGGGTAAAAAATGAGTAATGACGTAATGAGAAGAAAGCAGATTTGAAATGACACAGAAGCGTAAAGACAAAGATATGACCCGGGGGCCTATTGTTCAGCAATTGATTCAATTTTCAATCCCCTTGTTGATCGGACAACTATTCCAACAGATGTACAATACCGTGGATACGCTTGTGGTGGGAAACTTTGTGGGCAAGGAGGCGCTGGCGGCTGTGGGCAGCACCACCTCCATCATCAATATGCTCATCGGTGTGTTCCTGGGTTTTTCGATGGGCGCAAACGTTGTAGTTTCGCAGCATTATGGGGCAAACGACGAAAAATCCGTGCATGACACAGTACATACCACCATTATCATGTCCCTGGCTTTTTCGATAGCCCTGACGGTTCTTGGTGTTGCGCTGGCTCCGGTGATGTTGCGCTTGATGGACACGCCTGCCGATGTATTCCAGGACGCAGCCACTTATTTGCGCATTTATTTTGCGGGGGTATCCGGTCTGGTGCTGTACAACATGGGATCTGGAATTCTGCGTGCGGTCGGAGATTCGAAACGCCCGCTATTGTTTCTAGTATTCTCGGCGATTATGAACACCGTGCTGGATCTGATCTTTGTGATCGTTTTCGAAATGGGTGTGGCTGGTGTAGCCTGGGCAACTATTATCTCACAGTTTCTCAGCGCGACACTTATCCTGATAGTTCTGTCCCGTACATCAGGCCCTTACAGGTTGATCTGGAGTCATTTGAAAATAAACAAGGATATTTTAAAAAACATAATGACTATGACTTTTAATCAGTAATCTCTTGTATAACGAACTCATGTTTGGTATAATTTATATGAAAACATACGTTCGGGAGGTTGTTGATTATGGCTAAACAAGAAGCAATAAGCTTCATGG
>JAAYJG010000544.1 GCA_012523055.1 Ruminiclostridium sp.
GGTCAGGTAATTCATATTGACGGTGGAATGGTTATGTAATATTATCATAATTGAATGCAATACTATCAAATATATAGTTTGCGATTCTTGTCTGGAAGGGGGTGAAAGGTGTGGCATTTGAAAAAGTAAAGGAAATCGTAGTAGAGCAGCTCGGTGTTGAAGAAAGCGAGGTCGTAATGGAAGCTTCTTTCATTGATGATCTTGGAGCTGATTCTCTTGATATTGTCGAACTTATCATGGCTTTGGAAGAAGAATTTGACCTGGAAATACCAGACAAGGAAGCTGAAAAAATCACAACAGTCGGGGATGCTGTGGAATATATTAAAGCTCATTCCTGACCAGTTGCATAAAAAGAGTCCCACATTGTGGGGCTTTTTTTATTTGATGGTTCCCCTTTGTCTGCCGAGCATTCGGCAACAAAAGGTTCATTCATAAATACAAGGCTTATCACTTGGCGGTAGCGAAGCGTGTTGATGTTACAGCCGGTATAAGGCCAGGGTCAGCCCCCGAACAGGTTGGGCGTACTGGAGGAGGTTTATAACCATGATTAGACGGGTAGTAATTACGGGAACCGGTGTTATTCATGATCTGGGAAAAGATACGGATTCCTTTTGGAAAGCGATTCAGGAAGGGAAAAACGGAATATCAACCATTACGAAATTTGACTGTTCGAACATCGATACCAAGGTGGCTTCCGAAGTGAAGGATTTTGATCCTACGCTTTACATGGAAAAGAAGGAAGCCAAAAGAATGGATCCCTTCGTTCAGTATGCCATGGCAGCAGCAAACATGGCCATTCAACAGTCAGGCATCGATGCGAAACATGAGGATCCTTTCCGTGTAGGGGTCCTGATCGGTTCGGGAATAGGGGGTATTCAAACCCTGGAGGATCAAAAACAAACCCTGATGCAAAGAGGACCCAACCGTGTCAGTCCGTTCTTCATCCCCATGATGATAGCCAATATGGCTTCAGGCCAGGTTGCCATCCGTTATGGCTTCTGCGGATATAACGAGTGCGTGACAACAGCTTGTGCTACGGCAAACCATGCGATCGGTGATGCCTTCCATATCATTCGCAATGGCACGGCGGATGTGATGGTATCCGGAGGCGCCGAGTCAACCATTACTGAACTGGCCATGGCTGGTTTTTGCTCGGCAAAAGCGATGACAACGAATCCGGACCCCGAAACCGCATGCAGACCCTTTGATAAAGACAGAGACGGTTTTATCATGGGTGAGGGTGCTGGTATCGTGGTGCTTGAAGAGCTGCAGCATGCGCTGAACAGAGGAGCAAACATTCTGGCCGAGATCATTGGGTATGGTTGTACCTGTGACGCATACCATATCACCGCTCCGCATCCGGAAGGGTTGGGCGGAGTAAAGGCCATGCAGTTTGCTTTGCAGGATGCCGGGCTGAAACCGGAGGATGTGGATTATATCAATGCCCATGGTACATCAACACAGTTGAATGATGCCGGTGAAACCGCTGTTATTAAAAAGGTTTTCGGGGAACATGCCTATAAGCTGGCGGTCAGCTCCACAAAATCAATGACAGGGCACTTGCTGGGTGCTGCCGGGGGAATAGAGGCCATCATTTCCATAATGGCCTTGAAGGATGGCTTCCTGCCGCCGACGATCCATCTGGAAACACCTGGCGAAGCATGTGATCTGGATTATGTGCCAAATAAGGGCAGAAAGGCAGATCTTAGCATAGCGCTTTCGAATGCGCTGGGCTTTGGCGGTCACAACGCCGTTCTGGCCTTTAGGAAATATGAACCCTAAGCAAAGACTGAAGAAATGAAGCTGAAATAAAGGTGGGGGACATTCCGCAGAAAGGATGACCCGCGAAGCAGCGGTGTGTCCCCTCACCTTGGATCCCGCGAAGCAGCGGTGTGTCCCCTCACCTTGGATCCCGCGAAGCAGCGGTGTGTCCCCTCACCTTGGATCCCGCGAAGCAGCGGTGTGTCCCCCTTGGTAAAACTAAGAGCTTAACAAACCTTAGTCCGAAGAAATGAAGCTGGAATAAAGATGGGGGACATTCCGCAGAAATTCAATCCCGCGAAGCAGCGGCTGGTCGCAGGCTAAAGCCTGGCTGGTCGTAAGCTAAAGCTTACTGCTCGCCCATGCAACCTGACTGCTCGCCCATGCAACCCGGGTGTATCCCCCCTTGGTAAAACTAAAATTAAGCAAATCTTAGACCGAAGAAATGAAACTGATATAAAATTGGGGGACATTCCGCAAAAAGGATGACTCGCGAAGCAGCGGTGTGTCCCCCCTACATTAACGGAGGTGTTAAATTGAATCTTTCTCAGGAAAGTCATGTTCAACAGCTGGAGTTGAACATTGACTATGTCTACAACAACAAAATGAATGCCTTCCAGGCCATCACCCACAGCTCCTATGCCTATGAATA
>JAAYJG010000545.1 GCA_012523055.1 Ruminiclostridium sp.
CGGTATTGAGGGCTTTTCCGTGGAATATCATCCTCTCTTTTTCACGAAGCAGGGATTCAACCTTTTCATGAGCCTGCTGCAGTGTTTCATTGTCGGGGATGTTTTCAAGCCTGGTTGCCAGGGTGTTCGCTTTGAGTTGATTTTGTCTTAAAGCTTCCTGAATTTCTTCGATAGCGTGTTCAATGCCATCAATGGTGGGGCTTTGCAGCATTGCGCCAGTTGGTGCTCTTTCCAAACCCTGATCTGTTTTTTGCAGGAACTCTTCGAGTGCTTGAAGTGATGTAATTCTTTGTCCGCAAACAAGAGAAGCTTCTCTTAAAATCCCTTCCTGTGTATGGTTACAGGCTTGTACTGCCCCCTGTGCTTCCGTCAAAGCAGGCAGCAGTGAATGGTATGCTTCAAAATTTTCCTTCCAGGCATCTATCTGCCCCTGGGTTAAGACATCTGAGTTCTCTATAGCCTGACCACGATCCAGCAGGGAAAGTACTTTTCCCTTTAAATCTTCTGCCCGGGTTTTTGTCCAGGCTTCCCTGCGATCAAGCCCAACCAACACTTCGGCCAGTTCTTCAGCATGCTGGAGGCTGCTTTCATAAAGTGTTCTCAATCTGGTAAACTCCTTTAAATCATCAGCTTGCACTGTTTGCATCCATTGCGTTAATAACTTCCGGTTCTCTGCCATGGTCTTATCCATCCAATTCGGGGCTTTCTTTCTTCTTTTAGTCATCGTTTTTTCCAGTAAGAGGAATAACGATATTCCA
Organism: Ruminiclostridium sp.; assembly: GCA_012523055.1. GTDB lineage: Bacteria > Bacillota > Clostridia > DSM-8532 > DSM-8532 > JAAYJG01. The sequence continues at coordinate 759 of JAAYJG010000545.1, forward strand.
AAAGCACCCATGGACGATATTAAGATCAAAATGTATACAGGCAATGGCAGCACGGTGCGCAGAAGCATAAGGTCCACTACAGCGACCATGGCAGAAAGAAACATGGCTGCAAGAGGCCATCCGCGCTCGTTTACTGGTTGTTTTGCATCTGCTGTATTCATGTCAGAGGGCTCTTTATACAGAATCTGTTGCAGCACCGCGTCAATAGCATCTTTTTCTCGATCAAAGATTTCATATCGCGTGAGAATAGCCTGTGTACCGGCAAGCTTTTCTTCTGTTTCAGCTTTGCTCAGTTGAATTTCCTCCAACTCTTTTTCCAGAAGACCAAAGCGCATAAAATCTACAGAAAGCGTATGAGCATCCTGTTGGGTAATGCTCTGATATCCGCTTAATGCATCCAGTTCAAAGCGAAGCTCTGTAACAGCCGCTTCGTGTATTTGCCGCTGCCGCTGCGTTTCAATAAATTCGTTTCGGTATTGTGTAAGCTTATTCGATAATTCCTGCTGTTTTTGGGTTGTGAGCAGAGCCAGTACCGCTTCCTTTTCGGAAACAGCAGTTTCCAGCCGTTTTTGCAGTTGGATGTTCTCTTGCTTTAACCGTTCCAGTTCCAAAAAATGATCCATGCGGGTTTCATGCTGATGGCGCAGTTCTGCTTCCTGCCGGGTGGCCTCGGCTAACCGCGCCTCCAGCAGGTTCATCGGACGGGTTGTGGTTCTGTCGCTGCCCACACGGGAAAGCTGCGCATCCTTTAAAACCTTTATCGCTTTGCGCAGGGAGATCCCTTCATCTGCACTTTCACGCAGGTTCAGCAGCCTTTCAGAAAGAATTTTTCGTCCCTGCGCATCCACCGGGGTTTGCATCTGATCAATAAACACAGTGCGTTCAAAACAGCTTTCGGAAAGACCCAGGTGCTGCTCGGCAAACCCCGCTCCCTGCTCTTTGCCTGCCGGGAAATGGCCAGTTATATTGTTCGCGTGTTCATCCTGTACATACACTGTGTTTTTTTCAAGGTTACGTCCAACGGTGAACCTGCGCCCATCGTCAAGCACATATTCCATCATGCCGCCATAGCTGTCCGCACTCCAGGGCTTGTATTGCCTTGTTGGGGATAATGAACCATCCTTGCCTCTTCTTCCGCCCTTCAGACCGAAAAGCATGGCTTTGATAA
>JAAYJG010000546.1 GCA_012523055.1 Ruminiclostridium sp.
CCGCAGATGATGGGGATGCAGTTGTGGCCGGCGTTGGAATAGCTTAACAGATGGGTGCGTAAATTGTAAATTGCATAAAAGACAGTGATGTAGGAGCTCTTGTCAAAGTCACCGGCATTATACTGCTTGAAAAGACGATACAATGCCCTGGAAGGCGAATGGGTCCTGCGGCTGAGAATGGAGATCAGAAAAACTGTCAGCATGGAAGCCGAAACCCCATGCCCGGACACATCGGCAATGTAAAACCCGACATGCTCCTTGTCGATTTGAAACAGGTTGACCATATCGCCGCTTAAATCATCACAGGGATGGTACAGATAACTGAAATCCAGACCCTGAACCTGTAGCCCACGGGGTAAAAGCTGCATCTGCAGCTTTCTGGCCATTTCCAGATCCTGCTGAAGCTTCAGGTTTTGCTTCACTATGCGGTTTTCCAGCTCCTTTTCCTTGGTAATGTCGCGCAACACTTCAACCGCATAATGGATCGTCCCGTCATCGGCAACAATGGGAGAACTCATGATGGAGAAGGTTCTGTCCCCGAAAACCTCTTGTTTTCTATAGGATCTTCCGTCAAAAACAGCTTTTCTGGTGATGCAATTGTCGCAGGGATATTTTCTGCCCATCAGCTCATAACATTTTTTGCCGGCGAGATCTTCAAACTCCAGACTTTCCTCCATGGAGCGGTTCATAAAAATAACCGAATTATCCCGATCGACCACACGAACCCAGTCGTGCATGCCATCGAGAATATCCAAAATGAACTTAAAGCTAGAGTTGTCTGAGGAATAATAAGGCGAAAACATAATATACTCCTAAAGGACTCCAGACCCCTTAAACATTGCGAAAAGTTTTATGTCCTTATATTAACATAAAGAATGCATCGTCGCAATGTTATTTGATGCATGCGTAACAGTTTGGGTGTTTGAAGGTTACTCCTGTGAAACCCTAAAGATCTTTTCAGGAGTAATCCTTTTTTCATATCTTGCTTCCGGGGAATCAATTTTCATGCATAAGTGCAGGGTCTATGGGAATAATCATTAAATAGGTTTTTACTGCTTTTCCCATAATATCGAATCAAACTACAGTGACATGATTAAAAGGTATCGCAGGTTTTTATGGAGGAATTTGAAAAAGGGGTAGCCAGTTTGAGAGAATATATTGATGTTTACAGAAACGGTGCGGCCTGGGATTTATCTGAAGCAATCCTGAAACATCTGCTTCCCGTTCCGTTTAACAGCAGAATTATTGTTTTATGTATCGGTACCGACCGATCAACGGGAGACTCCCTCGGCCCGCTGGTGGGCTACCGATTAAGCCAGTATCACACGCTGGGGGCGCAGATAGCGGGTACACTGGAACAACCCGTTCACGCAAAGAATTTGTCGCAGACACTGGAGCGGTTGGAAGCTGAAGTGCCTGACAGTTTTGTGATTGCCATTGATGCCTGCCTGGGAAGCTTCGGTCATGTGGGCCAGGTGACCATTGGCACAGGCCCGTTGAAACCCGGATCGGGTTTAAAAAAGGAATTACCCGAAACCGGTGATATGCATATCACGGGAATCGTCAATCAAAGCGGCTGGATGGATTTCATGGTGCTGCAAAACACCCGGCTTGGGCTGGTGATGAAGATGGCAGAAACCATATCCGACGGCCTCAGACACGCGCTTTGGAAATATCGCCGATATGAGCGGGAGGCCTTTCATCGATATATTCAGTAGTACAGGAAGACGGGAAAATCTGTTGTTACACAAAGCACTTCGGTGGTATATTTATTTATAACGAGGCCCGATGTCCCCCACCTCTATAGGTGGC
>JAAYJG010000547.1 GCA_012523055.1 Ruminiclostridium sp.
CAAAGATGTCCCCCGGGCCTCTGAGCTCCATGTCTTTTTCCGACAATTTGAAGCCGTCGGAATAGGTAGTCATGATCTGCATCCGTTTTTTTGCGATTTCGGTCTGGCTTTGGCAGAACAGAATGCAATAGGACTGGAATTCTCCCCTGCCAACACGCCCACGAAGCTGGTGCAGCTGAGCGAGCCCAAACCTTTCCGCGTTTTCAACCACCATCACGCTGGCGTTGGGCACATTCACCCCAACCTCTACAACGGTGGTGGACACCAGTACATTCAGCTTTCCGGCTGAGAACTCCCGCATCATCTTTTCTTTTTCCTTCCACTTCATCTTTCCGTGGATCAAGCCGATGGATAGACCCTTCAAATCGGTTTCCCTTAATTTTTCTGCCAGAGACATGGCTGCTTCCGCCTCAATGGCTTCAGATTCTTCCACCAGCGGACAAATAATGTAAGCTTGTCGCCCTTCTGCAACCTTCTTGCGAATGAAGGCGTTTATTCTTTGGCGCATGGCTTCGGTAACCGCATAGGTTTCAATAGGTTTGCGGTTGGGCGGCAGTTCATCGATGATCGAGATGTCAAGGTCACCATAGAGGATCAGTGCCAGGGTTCTCGGGATGGGCGTAGCGGTCATGACCAGAATATCCGGGTTTGATTTGGCCGAAAGAACAGCCCTTTGCTTTACGCCGAAGCGGTGCTGCTCATCGGTTACAATCAGGCCAAGGTTCGAAAAAGCAACGTCCTCCTGGATCAGTGCGTGGGTTCCGATGATCAAATCAACTTCCTTGTTGAGTATGCATTCCTTTATCCGTTCCTTTTCCTTTTTTGAAACACTGCCGGTTAACAGTACAGTCCTTACACCATAGCCCTGAAGCAGGGGAACGACACTTTGATAATGCTGTTCGGCAAGAATTTCAGTTGGCACCATAAATGCCGATTGGTAACCATTCAATGCAGCCAGCAGGATAGCCATCACCGCAACAATAGTTTTGCCGGAGCCCACATCACCTTGCACAAGCCTGTTCATCTGCTTTTGTTCAGTCATGTCAGTTTCAATTTCCTGATAAACCCTGGTTTGTGCGTTGGTTAGCTTAAAGGGAAGCTTGTTCACAAATTGCGATATTTCAGCCTTTTTTTCAAACTGGATTCCCGACACTTTGATCTGCGTGTTCTTTAAATTCATTAACCCAAGCTGCAGCATCAGCAGTTCTTCAAAAACAAGACGCCTTCTGGCCTTTGCTGCCTCTTCCGTATTCAGTGGGAAATGAATTTTTTCCAGCGAGTAATTGATCTCGGCCAGTGAGTACTGCTTTCTTAATTCCTCCGGAAGGATATCCGAAAGCTTTCCACCTACCATTTGTTGTGCATTGTTGACGATCATCCGAAGATAGGTTTGGGTGATCCCTTCAGTTAATGGGTAAACGGGCTGAATTCCCGTGGTTTTTTTGCGGATGGCTTCAGCCTGTTCATATATGGGGTTTGTCATTTCGATATGGGAGCCCCGTTTTTTAACCTTGCCGAAAAAAACATAAACCATACCCTTGCGGATGTAATCTTTAATATAGTCCTGGTTAAACCAGGTGAGCGTGACAATGCCGGTGTCATCACGGCCTGTGGTCTTGTAAATGCGAAGGGAACGTCTGGGACGGCTTAAAACGATATCGGAAAGGATTTGCAGGGTGACGGCGCATTCATCGCCATCTTCCAGCTCATCCACCCTTTTTTCCAGATTCCTGTCCTCATAATCTCTGGGATAATAAGTGACAAGATCACCAATTGTATGAATCCCCAGCTTGCTCAGCTTCTGCGCACGAGCCTTGCCAACCTGTGCTACCGTCAGAACATTGTTGGCCAGCATCGGGTTTATCTGATCCCTGTCCAAGAAGTTCAACCTCCATTGCAGTTGTTAAAAAAAGTCTATCGCATTTATTATGAAAATGCAATGTAATTGATTTCACTGCATGAACTCGAAAATATTCGTATTTCATGCATGAAAACCTCCTGTTCGGTGATTTATGCATGAAATACGTTATAACAACGGAAGCGATTGCTTGCAATCGCAACACACCGTTATTGCAACAGCAGGTTTTGCTTTGGCAAAACCATCACACAGCAACAAGGTTCTTATCACGTAGTGATAAGGTCCTTATATCGAG
>JAAYJG010000548.1 GCA_012523055.1 Ruminiclostridium sp.
GCGATAATCAGGGTGATCGAATTGGATAGAATGCTTGTCAGCGTGTTCGTGATAATCTGCTGGACACCGGATATGTCACTGGTCATGCGGGTGATGATGTCACCCTGGTTATTGGTCGTGAAAAACCGGTGTGACATGAACTGGAGGTGGCGATACATACTGTTGCGCATGTCAAAGGTGATGTGCTGCGCGATCCATGTGCTAAGATAGCTTTCCAGGACACCAATCAGGTTGGAACCCAACATCACCCCTAGCGAGGCTACGGTCAGCCAGATCAGCACGTCAAGCTTCTGACCGATCAAACCTTCGTCAATGATTCGTCCGGTAAGAATGGATGGCAGGAGACCTAAAATGGAGGAAAAGAGGATGGACAACAGAACCAGGGTCATCTGCTTCCAATAAGGTCGCAGATAAGAACAGATTCGTTTCAGCAGTTTCCGGGTGACTTTTGGGCGATGGGCCTTCTCTTCCTCCGTCAGGAACCCTCTGCTCCCTCGGCCCATACCACCTGGCTGATTTGATCCCATTCACTGACCCTCCTTGTGTCTAAGGGACGGTTCTGCTGACAACACCCAAAATTGCAATAAGCTATCTCTGGCGTTGTCAACAGAACCGTCCCCTTGACACTTTATGCTCAGATTTATCCTTCTGGTTGAAGCGTTCCCATAGCTTGTCCCCGATCACCTGATAGTCGTAATACATCGCACGCACATTCGATAGCTTGTCTCCAAGCGCAATCATTTTTTCTCCCCTGCGCAAATCGAGCCGATTATCCTCGATCATTCTCCACAAATGTAAATTCAATGCATCAATTCTGCTGCTGTCATATCCCACCAGTTCAGGTATTTCATCGACAGGACCTTTTTGAAGGATCATCTCGCTTATCATTACCCCCCTCCGACCCTGTAAATATTTTCTCTTGAGTTCGTTCACTTTTAACTATAATCATTACGTTTATTATAGCAACAGAAGCGATTGCTTGTCAAGGGGACGGTTCTGTTGACAACACTTCGGTATAGTGATAAACTATCTCTGAGGTGTTTGTTATGCCACGAAGTGCAAGAAAATTAAGCAAAAGCGGAATTTATCACATTATTATCAGAGGAATTGGACAACAAAACATATTTGAAGATGATGGAGATAGAATTCGTTTTATTGAAACCTTGAAAAGATATAAAACTGAATTAGGCTTTGAAATGAATGCGTATTGTCTCATGAGAAATCATGTGCATATTTTACTGAAGGATGATAAACAACAGCTTGATTTGATAATGAAAAAGATAGCTGGTAGTTATGCAGTTTATTTTAATTGGAAATATGATCGTGTTGGTCATCTATTTCAAGACAGGTTTAAAAGTGAGCCTGTTGAAGATCATTCATATTTTTTAACTGTATTGCGGTACATTCATCGAAATCCACAGAAAGCAATGATTGCTGATATGAAAGAATACGATTGGAGCAGCTATCAAGACTATATTGATGAAACTGGTTTAACAGATGTAAAACTTGCCCTTGAATTATTAGGCGGCAGAAAAGCATTTGAGTTATTTATGACAGCAAACGAGGAAAATCAATGTCTTGATATTACGGATAAAAAGCAATTGTCAGATAAAAAAGCAATCGATATAACAAGGAAAATATCAAAAGTAAAAAATATTCAACAAATACAATCTTTTGATAGAGAACAAAGAGATTCAGTATTACGACAGCTAAAAGGTGCAGGACTGTCAATTCGACAAATTGAACGAATAACTGGAGTAAATAGAGGCGTTGTACAAAAAGCGTAGATGTCAAGAGAACCGTCCCCTTGACAACCCCCCGGGAAGGAATACAGTATGGATCTATACATAAAACTTGGTATAATATTGGTTTCTTTGATTGCTGTTTGGCTAGTGATTAAAGCTATAAAAAAATCAGTCAGAAGAAAGATAAGAAATTTGACTGGAGGAATGTTTCGAACGTCAGATATAGCAGATATTATCAAGCAGATGAAATCCGATGAAAACGATACTCCATTATCGGTGGGGGGTGGAAACTCGATTTACCTTCCAATGATAAAGAGGGATTTTCCGGATTACCATCAGACAACGATGGAAGAGAAAATAAAGCGGTTTATGCTTACATATTACGAATGTCTGGAAAAGAAAGATGCCAACCTGCTTCAGAAGGCTGTAGTGACAGACACTGTTGAAGAAATAGTAAAATCACAGGTGCTCGATTTGGGTACAACTGATGCGGTAAGGTATGACAATATAAGAGTACATGCTGCAGCAATTTCAGGATATATAAAAACAAAAGAATTAGCCACGGTAAGATACCAGGCATCATTGGAGTACATGGGAGGAACCAATAGAAAAGTTCAGGTTAAATATAGTGTAGACATGACTTATTTATTCACGGATATGATCGTAGATATGATTGGTATAAGATGTAATAATTGTGGGGGCTCATTGGAGGAAACAAGTACAAATTGTGCTTATTGTGGTACTTTAATAGTAAGGAACATCGATAAAGTTTGGAGAATATCGAATTTTAAAAAGTTAAAGCAAGTTGGCTAAGAGCCCACGGAACTAAGACTCAACATCAACGAGTGTGGTCAGACGGGTTCAGCTGTGCCTCTGGTTCACCCATGTAACCTGGTTTTTAACTGGTTCCGCCATCTCTCACCTATGCAAACATAATTGGTCGCAGGTATTTGATACAATTACTAAAAAAGTATAAAGAGGTAAAACTATGGAAGACGCGTTTTTCAAATATTGGTTCAGCGGGCTTGAAAAAGCATTGCAACAGTCCGAACCAGCAAGCAGAACAAAAATATTCAGGGAATGTGCGAAGGCCTGTTCAGAATCCTATACGAAACAGGTTTTTAAGGAGGAGTACGAAAAGTCGACAGGTTTTCACGATTTCCTGAAGCGCCTGACAAACAGATTCTCAGGCATGCAGTTCACGGTTGCAGAGGAAGGCAGGGCATATGAGGTTATTTACCCATCCTGCGCCTGTGAGTTGTTCACACAAGGATTTATGCATGATGGTCAGCTTTGCGAATGTTCAAAGCTCAGCCTTCTGAAAAACCTGGAAGCCCTGTTGGGAGAAGGAAATGTTAGAGTACAGCTGTTGGAATCCATCCTGAGAGGCGACGAACACTGTAAACTGCGTATTGAACTGGAACCTAAAGGGGCTTGAACGATACCGCTTTACTGTTTCTCTTGACCTCATGCCTTTGTGTTATCTATCACAGGGAGAACAAACCATCTCAACTCATCCTCCGCCAGAAGGATGGAGGTTTTTTACCCGGAGGTGATAAAAAATGTCTATAATCGGAGCATTTATCGTACCGCATCCCCCAATTATTCTGCCCCAGGTGGGCCGGGGGGAGGAAGAAAAAATTCAGAAAACCGTTGACGCTTATGACGAGGTTGCCCGAAGGCTAGCAGCCATGAAACCTGAGGTGATCATTCTTACATCTCCCCATGCAACCCTGTACGCAGATTATTTTCATATTTCTCCCGGGAAGGGCGCAAAAGGAGATCTGCGCAGGTTTGGTGCAGCCGGGTTTTCAATTGAGGTTGAATATGACAGCGAGTTGGTGCAAGCGATATCGGAGGAAGCCGAAAAGGCCGGCATCTACGCCGGAACGATGGGCGAGCGTGAAAAGGGACTGGATCATGGCACGCTTGTCCCCTTACACTTCATTAACAAGTATTTCACTGACTACAAGCTAATCCGTATTGGTCTTTCCGGGCTAACCCCTTTAGAACACTACCGTTTTGGCGGTCTTATTGCAAAGTCGGTTGAAACCCTGGATAGGAGAGCTGTTTTTGTCGCCAGCGGTGACCTGTCCCATAAGCTGCTGGCAGAGGGTCCTTACGGTTTTGTACCGGAAGGTCCGGAATTTGATGGCAAGGTAACACAAGCCATGGGAAAAGCGGATTTCCTTGAATTTCTAAACTTTCAGCAATCCTTCTGCGACAGTGCCGCCGAGTGCGGGTTGCGTTCCTTTATCATCATGGCGGGAGCTTTGGATGGAAAATCCGTGAAGCCGGAGCTTTTATCCTATGAAGGAACCTTCGGCGTAGGTTATGGTATTGCCGCCTATGAGGTGATCGGTGATGATCCGGAGCGGCATTTCGATAAAATTTATATTAAAAAGGAAAGGGAGAGGCTCAGCGGGATCAAATCAAAGGAAGATCCTTACGTACAGCTGGCAAGGCTTTCCCTTGAAACCTTTGTTAAAACCGGAGAAATGGCCGGAGTACCCGATAATTTGCCCGATGAAATGGTAACCCGTCGGGCGGGAGTTTTTGTTTCGCTGAAAAAGCATGGTCACTTAAGGGGTTGTATTGGCACTATCGGGCCCGTTACACAAAGCATTGCGCAGGAAATAATACGCAACGCGGTAAGTGCCGGAACCGAAGATCCCAGGTTTCCCGAGGTAACAAGGTCAGAGCTTGAGCAGCTGGTTTACAGTGTAGATGTCCTGTCAGAACCAGAGCCTATACAATCTATGGATGAACTGGATGTGAAGCGGTATGGTGTTATTGTTACAAATGGGCACCGCAGGGGGTTACTGTTGCCCAATCTGGATACAATTGATACGCCCAAACAACAGGTTGAGATAGCATTGGAAAAAGCGGGCATTCGTCCGGGTCAACCCTACTCCATGGAAAGGTTTGAGGTGGTGCGTCACAAATGAAGGTTGAATGCGGGATCTGCCCCCACCATTGTTCCCTGGAAGAGGGACAACGGGGCTTGTGCCGGGCTCGAATGAACATCTCGGGAACGGTTACCTGTGAAAACTATGGGAAACTAACCGCAATGGCTTTGGATCCGATTGAAAAAAAGCCATTGTATCATTTCTACCCCGGAAGCAAAATTCTCTCTGTGGGAAGCTACGGGTGCAACTTGCGATGCGTGTTTTGTCAGAACAGTGAAATATCCATGGCCAGCTCAGAAAAAATTCATACCGATCAGGTTATGCCTGAAAAGCTTGTTGATTATGCCCTGAAAACCAGAAACAGAGGAAACATTGGTATTGCATACACCTATAACGAACCGCTGGTCAGCTACGAATTTGTGCGGGACTGTGCCGCACTTGCCAGAGAAAAAGGATTGAAAAATGTTGTGGTCACAAACGGGTATATTTGCAGCGAGCCACTTGTTGAGCTGTTGCCCTTCCTGGATGCCATGAATATTGATCTGAAAGCATTTACCGAAGAGTTTTATCATAAAATGCGCGGAGATTTGGAGACGGTAAAGGCCTCCATAACACTTGCAGCAAAGGAGTGTCATGTTGAGGTTACTACTCTCATCATCCCCGGAGAAAATGATTCCGAAGACGAAATGGAGAAGCTTTCTTCTTGGCTTGCTTCGATAAATCCGGAGATACCCTATCACATCTCAAGGTTTTTTCCAAGGTTTGAAATGCAGGACAGAGGCCCGACTCCGTTGGATACGATATACCGCCTGGCGGATGTGGCAAGAAAACATTTGAAATATGTATATGAGGGGAATGTCTGAAAGGGTTTATGGGCAACGCCTGTAGCTCCGTGGTGGATTAGAAAAAAAATGTTGAAGGTAACAGCTGCGATCATACAAGAAAAGGGTAAAATATTAATTTGCCAGAGGGGCATTGGGGGTAACTGCGCGTTTTTGTGGGAATTTCCCGGGGGAAAGCTGGAGCCAGGTGAATCAAAAGAAGAATGCCTTATCCGAGAATGCGAAGAGGAGTTGGGCATCCGAATAACCGTAGGAAGCGTATTTGCTGAAACCACCTATCAATACCCTGATCGGAAGATAGCTTTTACTTTCTTTAATGCGCAAATTGTGGTGGGTGAAATAGTCCCGAAGGTACATTATCAGGTGCGATGGGTTACGCTGGCTGAATTACCGAAGTACAATTTTTGCCCTGCTGATGTAGAAATTATTGAAATGCTGAATAGGAAGGGTGAATCGTGAATTTAAAAGATTCATAAGTCGATAAGATGGTGGTAAGATAAAGATGAAAACGCATAACACAAAAAGGGGGGAAGTTGCGCAAGAACATCTTTTTGCGTAGCGAATATAGATGTCATCTGAAATATATTTGGCAGGCGGATGCTTTTGGGGAACTGAAAAATATCTTTCATTGATCAAAGGTGTGGAAAACACGCAAGTGGGCTATGCAAACGGTAAAACCATCAATCCCACTTACCAGCAGGTTTGTTGCGAGAACACCGGTCATGCTGAAACCGTCAAGGTGGTATATGATCCTAATGCGATAAGCCTGGAGCGTTTACTGGAGCTTTTTTATGAGTCCATCGATCCGACTTCGGTGAATCGACAGGGTGGAGATATCGGCGTGCAATATAGAACGGGCATTTATTATATTGATGAAAGCGATCTGCCGGCTATCGAAAAATCCATCCAAACACTGCAGCCAAAACACAAAAAACCTGTTGCCATCGAGGTGAAGCCGCTGGAAAATTATAGCCCTGCAGAGGAGTACCATCAGCATTATCTTGATAAAAACCCGCAGGGTTATTGTCATATCCATCCAGAACTATTTAAAAAAGCAGCAAAAGCGAACCTATAGAAAAGCAAGAAGATATGATAAGCCCGGGACGCATGGGCGAGCAGTGCAGCGGAGCGGAACGACCAGCCCGGGGGCAGGTATCACGGTTCATTTGAGCCATAGTACCCGTCCCCGGCTTATTAAGCATCATCCACCGTTAAACTATTTTGTAAACTCGATGGGACATTGGGGAAAGTTCAAGAGCGAATGCAGTTGCTTGACGCTTACAATCACCTTCCAGCACAGAGCCCGATACCACATCCATCAATTGTACACCAGGTTTCGGTATAGTGAGGGTCACGTCCTGCTGATGGGGCAGGAATGATTTGATGACAAAGGTATTATTGTCATATGTAAAAAGTCCGATATTGGCAGGAGCATCAAGCTCTGCGGCACCCTTCAGGCTGATTGCCTGACGGATACTATTCAACACTTCTCTGGGGTAATGATACAAATCTCCATAGTCATCGGGTATGGTCAGCACAAAAAGAGAACCATTACCGTATGCCGTTTTCAGCAATACGGGGAAGTTGTTTTCATTACCAAAAGCACAAACCAGCGGCCATACATCATTTGTACAGTATTCAACCTGCGGCAGCAGGATCTGCTTATCACTGAATACCACTTTTTCGATGATAACACCATCACCGGATATGCCAAAATGCTGCGTAATGGTTTTTCTGCCTGTTACCCGAAGGTTGGCCAGGTTCGCGAAGCCTCTGTCATGAAGCTTTTCAAGAAAACCAGATGTAACTATTACATTTTGGCCGGACAAAAGCGCACCCTGTACTTTTTCCAGAATCGTCCCGTCACAGGCCGCACTTTGTGTCAAAAAGATATTCTTCCCGCTGGGGAAAGATGGATAGGGCTCCAATGGAATGCCCAGCATGCCCATATAGTTATGTAAATGATCTTCTCCACTAGA
>JAAYJG010000549.1 GCA_012523055.1 Ruminiclostridium sp.
AAAAGGTTTATCGCAAAGTTAATGGTATGCCCGATCAGTAATATGACGATTCCAAAAATAATTTTTAAGACCACGGGCATATCAAACATGAAAGCGAGATCGTTGACAATGCTGCCGATAATGGCGGTTGCAAGCCCAAGGGCAAGAAGCCTGGAATAGGACAGTATATCGCTGAGGAAGCCTACGATGTTATAAAGATTATATAGCCCCCCAAAGAATTTGGTGGCGATGTATTTGTTGTTGCGCCCCGAAGTTGCAAGCACAAGAACAGCTCCAATCACGAACAAATACTTACCGATTTCGACCAAAGGGGCAACGCTGGCTTTGTCGACCTCTGGCGCGTAAGGAAGCAGGAAAAATACAGCACCGGTGTAATAGATCAGCCAGAAACCTACATCAAACAGTGCATCCAGATACTTTTTATTCCGAATGAGATTTGCTGCCTTCATTAAAAAGCCGGCATAAAGATGGATGATCCCGAAAAGGAAGGCGATGCTTAACATCCTTTCCGGTTCGGCAACAATGTCAAACCATAACGCGTATTTCACCATCCCGCTGATACCAAACCAGCTGCCGAACACCACACCCCAGAAGATTGTTGCAAGGCCGTAATAAAACAAAACCTTTGCAAATTTTCGTGTGCCGTCCTCCAGCTTAAATCGCCAAAGGACAAAACCCGTCGCAAGAGCCAGGATGATTCCATACCCACCGTCGCCCAGCATCAGTCCTGCAAACATAACGAAAAAAGGTGCCATTACGGCATTCGGGTCTATCTCGAGGCTGTTTGGAAGGCTGTACATACCCGAAACAGGTTCGCCCGCTTCGGCAATACCTTTGTTTTCAAGAAGCACGGGGAACTCTTCATCTTTGGCAGGTTTCTCAAGCTCTACGCAAACGGTATACTTTGACTCTAAAAGCTTCTTCGCATTTTGCGCATGCCTTTCGGGAACCCAACCTGTGATATAGAAAGCTCTTTTCGTGGTCAGTACTTTTCCGGCAGCTTCGATACGGCCTTTCTCCATCTGCAGTGCATCGTGGAGCACCTCGGCCGCTTTCCTTGCCTGTGACAATTCTTTAATTTGCGAGATGCAGGTTTCACGTTCAGAAGTAATTTCATCGATACGATGATTCGTTTTACGGATATTATCCTCTATTGTTCCGGACAACCCCTGGAATGTAACCCGGCTATATCCGCGGGCTTTGAGGAATGAAAGACACTCATCGGTGCTGTCCGTGTGGGTGAAAAAATATACATAATGCTGATCCTTATCACTGTTGATCCTCTCAAGCACGGAAAAAGGAAACTTTTCTGCAAACTCAGGCTGTGTCAGATCCCAGGAAACAGCCGACGGAATAGTACCATATTGAAAAATTGTTTTATGTGTTCCCACTGCATCAAGCGGAGCCGTCAAACCCTTCCAGGGTGCAATAGATTGCTGCAGGTTCAAAAGCTTGTTTTCTTCCGCCTTTAAGGCTGTAAGCTTCTCTTCCTGCTCCTTGATTTTATCAACCGTATCCCAGGTGGATTGTCGGTCCTGATTCAGTTTTTCAAATTCAGAAATGGTGATTACGCGACGGCTTTGAAACAGTCCCTTTTTCTCCGGGCAGTATTTATTCATGCTGTCTATGGCGGTACGAACCTTTGCCAACTGAGCTTCTACAGATGAAAGATCATCTTGAACCACCGGGTTATTGGCAAGCTCCTCATAATCTTCCGCGTCGAGGGTATTGATTTCAACAGCTCCAAAGTCCATCAGGCTCTTTATCAGGTCTTCCCGCTCTTCTTCCATCCCAAGCAGGGTTACCTTGCTCATGCTAACGATCACTGTGCGTCACAATCCTTCCAACAATGAAATCTACCGCGTTATCGAGTTTTTTGCCGGATAATTCCTTTATTTCATGACACTGCTTTTGTGTCACTTCATTTTGCTGTTGAATATCCATCGCCGCTTTTTCTTCCGCACCTTGAAGCATCGCTTTCGCTTCCTGTTCGGCCTGCTGTTCTGATTTTAGCAAGGCATCTGCTGCTTCCTTTTTGGCTGTGGCAACAATTTCCCTTGCCTTTTGCTGGGCTTCGGCTTCAATTTGCTCTGCCTGCCCTTCAACGGCGGAGATTTCCTTGATTAAGGCCAGTGCCATCTTTCCACCTCATTTCGATATATATTATACCAACAATTGTTTTTTCAAAACTCAGGATTCAACTTGGAAGGCATACAAAGCCTTGATGATTCATTACCACTTTTCGGAGAACATAAAACAAAAAATAGGAATTTAATAAGCTTACACGAATTCATTTGTAATTAACCATGCAAGCCATGAAATACAAGGGGCTAAGTTGATTTAACGATGTACATTGTATACATTTTACCCTGTCCGCTGATAAAACGCAATACTCTCTTTTCACACCGGGTAATTCAAATAAAGCTAAATAAAAACCGCCATACAACGTATGACGGCTTCAACCCAATATCTCAGCAGCCTGTTTTAGCGAATAATCTTATCATCTCCCGGGCAAAGCTCGGAATTAGCCTTCAGGAATTCAATCAGTTCTTCAATATGGGTATAGGCTACGGCAACATATGTGTCGGCGGAGCCATAATAGATGGCAATTTTGCCGGTTTCGGAGTCTGCCAGCGTGGCGCACGGGAAAACCACATTGGGAACAAAACCGGTGGTTTCATAACTCATTTCGGGTGTCAGCAAATAGTCTCTGCTTCTGTATAAAACCCTGGAGGGCTGGTCAATATCAAGAAGAGCCGCGCCAAAGCTATAGACAAAACCGTTGCAGGTGCTGGATACACCATGATAAAACAACAGCCAGCCTTCCGTTGTTTCAATGGGAACCGATCCCGCTCCGATCTTCAGGCCCTGCCACCAGCCCGAACCTCCGCGGCTCATGACCTTGCGGTGTTTCCCCCAGTATACCAAATCCGGACTTTCACTGATAAAGATATCGCCAAAGGGGGTGTGACCGGTATCACTGGGCCTGCTGAGCATGTGATAATTTCCATTAATCTTTCTGGGAAACAGGACACCATTTCTGTTGCAAGGCAGGCAGATGTTTTCCAGCCTGGTGAAATGGACGAAATCACGTGTCATGCCAAAACCCAATGATGGGCCTCCGCCAAATTCAGTGCACCAGACGATGTAGTACGTATCCTCAATTTTTATCACTCTGGGGTCATAGGCATAATAAGGGTCTGCAGGGTTTCCGTCAGTATCCTTCCAGTGGATCTCTTCGTCACTGAACTCCCAATGAAGCGCATCCTTGCTCCATCCGACATGCAGAAGTGCTTTCATGTTTTTCTGATCAGCCCTGAACACACCGACAAAATCGCCATGAAACGGAACAACGGCACTGTTGAAGATTCTGCCTGTCTTTTTGGTAGGGTTTCGGGGGATGATTGGATTTTGATCATGCCTCCAAACGACGCTTTCGCTACCTTCCGGCTTATCCTGCCAGGGGATATTTTTCAAAGGATCTCCGATTATTTTAATCCTGCTCAACCTGACACCCTCCCATTCAATGCATTCAATTTAATAATATGATTATACAGAATATCAAACAAGCTGTAAAGTTACAATCGTATTATTTTTCTCAAATGTAAAAAGAGAGGCTTGCACCTCTCTTTTTACGAAGTTGTATTGGGTTGTTTTACCTTCTGCGAGGCCTGTTTTCTTCGGCTCTTTCCGCTCTATCGTCCTTTTCCCGGTTTTCTTCTCTCTCTGCTCTTTCACCCTTTTTTCCATGGTGATCCTTATCCCTTTCTTCAACGCCCGCAACCGGGAAGTCGAAGATCTGGGGCGGGAAGAATTGATCAAAGGGGAACTCGATCGTGTCAAACAGATCGCAGGGGTTTTCGTCTGTGGCAGAAACACATTCACGGTTTGGAATGCAGAAATCAAATGCCGGTATCAACAGCTGTACCAGGCGGGTTAACTTAATGATGGAGAACAGCCCAATGGTAACCACAACATTTCTTGGTGGGAAAATCCCCACTCCTGCAACTGCATCTTCATTTTCGAAATTCTCTTCATCCTGCAGATCAAAACTTTTTCCGTGTGGTTTATGATGGCAGTGTGCTCTCTTAATCCTGGCATTCAAAACCAGTGGTTCAGCTACCTCTACCTTTACATTGGGCAGATTATCCTGCTCCAGGGTTACTCCACAACCATCCCCGTCGCTGCCGGCTGGTGAAGGACAAGGTGCGGGATCGGATGAACTGAAGATCTTTACCTTGCCATCGGAACCGAACAGGAAAACGGTCTTGCTGAACCAAACAAATCCGGTCTTTACGTCGGTCATCAAATTACCGAATTCTCTGAAGCAGAACTCCACACGCAGCTTAATCTTGTAACGTACATTCACTGTAAAGAAGCCTCTTCTGAACGGCACTTCATCCAGATCTGCCAATACTTTAACAACCTCTGCATCCTTTACCCTTACCTTAATGGCTTTGCCGATCAAGACATGTACATCTTCAACAAAACCCACCTCTGCATCTTCTACACAATCCTTTTCCCGGCAATGATCGTATACTTTTTCAACCTGCACGCAAACAGCTTCTCTTAATCTGCAGATGTCCTCACCATCAATAAGGCCTGCAACAACGCGCTCTTTGCCCATAAAATACATTCCCCCAAAATTCAAAGTGTCTCA
>JAAYJG010000066.1 GCA_012523055.1 Ruminiclostridium sp.
ACCTTCATCGGAAACCTTCCAGGATGATCCGATGACCGCCCTCGCACCCGCGTATATAAATGGTATCACAACGCCCTCGTTGACGTACTTCCCTCCATATGTGTGGAAGGCGTTGACTTTTCCGCCGCATCCGTTGACAAATACAAATGGGTTGCCGAAGCTCTCGAGCACGCTGATGGAATTCAACGAGAAATACTCATTGTCCGCAAGGACGAAGGAATACTCCTTTGTTTCAGGATCCTTCGCAATATGACCGTTATAATGAATAAAATCGTATTTTGCCGAATTGAGCTCCATGAGGATATCGCTGACCGACACCTGGTAATGGGACAAATAGTTGCATTTGATCCCTTTATCCCTGAGGAACGCCATCAAAACCCTGGACTCCTCCTCCGCTTTCGGAAGATCCCCGGAAGGGTTCGAAATCAACAAACAGGAAGGAGCTTTTCTTTGATGGGGGTTGGAAGCCCTTGAGCCTTCGCAGCCAACAATGACGCGGCCTAACAGGTGCCTGACGCCCAGGAAATTATCTCCGTCATGAAGAAGCTCCCAGGGAATCTCCTGATTCTTTGTTACGATACTGATACACCTTTGCTTCTTGCAAAGGATTTCGGAAAGTTCTTTTGGTATCAGCTGTTGGTAAAGCAGCTTGCATATATTCATGAAACTGGATTTGTTGTAGTCATTTTCTATGATTTCATATAATTTATCAATCAGGGATGAAACATTTTTCATGTTTACCTTGATGTAATATTCCCTTTTAGCCGCCTGAAGAATACTTCTTTCATCGTCGGACATGCTGTAACTGAAAATACCTTGCGAAAAGGAAGCTTCCAGGATGCAGCTTTCATTTTTCATCTCAAACAAAGAAAACCCTCCACACTCTTCATCCGGTTAAAAATCGACAGGAACCTCGACACACCGGTTGATGATAATCAAACACCCCGGACCTGATACCGTACACGAAACCGTTTCTGCGGTATCTACACTTTTTAACAGATTCCCCCTGTTGTCCAGTATTTCAACCAACTTCATTTTTTCGGCAGCCTCCAGCGGTTTTACCGAGATTTTATTCATGCCGTTTTTCAATATGACTCGCAGTAATCGGATTGTACCTAATTCATTGGGCAAAACCAAATCCACCGAAATGGGATCGGTATTTTCGGGTTCAATTCCAGTTGCCTCGCCACGGTAAACAATAGCCGAATAAGCAGGTGTAAATGCCTGCCCGGGAGTAAATGTCAGCTTTAGATGATCCGCGAGCCGGGCGATTCCTTCCCTCACGTTGAACCAGATCCCACAGGCATCATCTCCGATATCCATCGTTTCTTCGGCGAGTTTCTTCTGTTCCGTTAGAACGGCAAGATATTCCCTGCAGTCATCACAGGTTGCCAGATGATGGATGATCCTATTTTTATCCGTATCACCGGTTTCGCCGCTGCTGAAGGCTTCGATCCTCTCCATGTAAGGGCAGGTATAGATATTTTCGGGCATCTCACTGCTTGCGGTAAGGATATGGAATGAATGGGTGAACCTTTTCAAGCTCTCGATTTTTTTGTTGCAGCTTTCACAGGGCTCCTCCAGGTGTTTCCTGATTTTGTTCAGGGTTTCCTCCGTCAGCCTGTAATTGTTCCTGCCGGTATAGGCGATGATTTCCTGGTTTGTTAAATGCGCAGTCTTCCGCATATGAATACCTCCGGCTATAGATACTGAACGTGGAAACGGTTTTTCTCAAGGCTTTCCAATAAAATCGGTTTAATTTTTTCCTTGATCCGGTTCGGCCAGTTATGTATGGTAGAAGCGGGCTTCCCTAGTATTTTTGCTATCTGGTTCAGTGAAAGCCCCTCAAAATACTGAAGCTTGAATGCGGCTACCTGTTCGCTGTCCCCCAATTGATCCAGAGCCTGGTAAATCAGCTGACGCAGCGCAAGCTGTTCGGTAAAATCGAACCCGTCACTGACGGCATCCTCCTGAAAAGCATCCTCATACACAACCATGCGGACAACCCTGCTTTCATTGCAAGTGTTTTCTTTTCCCCTGCTGCGGCTGCTTCGTATATAACCGTTCTTCTTTTTAATCCAGTCATAACAGACTCTTTTGGAAAGAATAAATAGCCATGCCTTAAAGCTTTGATTGCGGTCATACCTTTGAAAGTTCCGGAAAACCTTGAGCCAGATCTCCTGCTCCACATCCTGGTGATCCGCCGAATCATAAATAAACTTGTTCAAGATGATGGAAATGAAGGTTCTATACGTAAGGAACAGGTTCTGCCAGGCTTCTTCATCTTTTTCATTCTGTAAAACCTTTTGCAGCAATTCTTCCATAATCCGTACCTTCTTTGCAAAAAAGTATAACAATATGCGGAAAAGAACAATTTGGCATCATTATAACAGATCACGGAAGGCAATAAAAGGGAATTTTGCAAATTTAATCATCTGAACAGTAAGGTTATACTTCGAAATTCCATTCAATAAACCACAATTGAATTTTGGGGGAATCATCCCGGCAAAGAAGATAACTATCCTGCTTTTCGAGCTGTATATCCAAAGGTGTGTCGGGAACAGAAATGGTTTTTTCACAGAGAAAGGATTTCAAGCTCCATAATCGGATTGTTTTATCGGTTCCCGCAGTGAAGAGATATTGTCCGTCTTTGGTAATATCCAAGGCGGTTACGGGGCTGTCATGACCCTTTAAAATCTTTGTACATTCTCCTGAGGATGCGTCCCAGATTCGGACGGTTCCGTCGTCGCCGGCCGACAGGATCCACCGGCTGTCCGCCGTCATGACCGCCGCGTTAACGCCGCCCGTGTGTCCCGTAAGCTCGTTCATGCATTGCCCTGTCTGCAAATCCCACAGGCGGATCGTATTGTCCGCTACCCCCCAAAAGCTGGCGCCGCTGCAAGACAAAGCATATGGAAGGTTATCGCTGAAACGGATTTGTCTAACCTTACCACTATGGCCTCTCAGCTTCAGAAGGATTTTTTCTTCTGCCAAATCCAGAAGATAAAGACAACCGGAAGCGCCTGCGACAAGACTCCTGGAAGCGTCCGGGCTTAATACGCCAAGAACCGCTCTTTCCTCTAGCCGGATCTCCGACGTCGGAAGCTCATTTTGCAAATCCCGTAATTTAATGGTTTTATCCTGGCCGCAGGTGAGTAAAAAACGTCCCTCCGAGCTTGCCTCCATTGATGCGGGCTTTTGTTCAAAACCATCGGGCAAGCTTACCTTCTCCTGGCTTTCACCATCCCAGAACACCATATTCCCTTCACAGTCCAGCCCGGCAATCATCCTTCCATGGCAGCGGGTTCCGGTTCCGGCAAGCCTGTATTCCCTCGTGACCAGGCTTTTATATTCAAAAAAGTCAACAATCCGTTTCCGGGGCAAACCCCGGTAAAGCTGCCGCCGTGACTCAAGAAGCCCGGGATTTCTTTCAAAGCCGGGCTGCTTTCCGGCTTCTGTCAGGGTTTCCAGAGCCGCATGATAATCGTTTCTTTCCATGCTTGCTTTCGCCTGCCGAAGCAATTCGACGAACCGGCCGGCATCCGAGATGACGCTGCGGTTCTCTCTTGCCCCCGATATGGCTGGAGAAAATGAAAAATCGGCAGAAGGAGGAAATTTCCAGTGCTTTACCGTGTGATCCCTTCCTCCTGTGATACCATAATGATGTTCGTCATCATACAGCACCCTGGTAACCTCATGCTGGTGTTCCTCATAAGTACTGATGCACTGACCGGTTCTTATATTCCATATCCTTACGGTCCGGTCGCATCCGCCGGAAACCGCGTATTCACTGCCGAGGCTGACAGACAGTATACCGTCCTGATGCCCGGCAAGCTCACGAAGAAGGCTTCCTCCTGTAAATTCCATAATTTTATAATGCCCTCCCTGCCGCCTGACAATAAAAAACGGTTCTTTTCCGACAGCACAACAGGGCCCGGTTTATGCGCTTTCATCCGATAGATTTCCCTGTCTCTGTTGAAAACACGGATAGTTCCGTCTGCGAAGCCAGCCGAAAGGGATTCTTCTTCAAAAATGCAGAGCGATACAGGGCTTTCATCCAATTCAATACTCTTTATCAGTATTCCTGTCCCGGGATCCCAATACCGTATCGTACGATCCTCCCCGGCGGAAACCAATCGATTGTCTTTGAAAAGTACAGCGTTTATATCTCCCCGGTGACCGTGGAATATCCTTCCTCTCCTTCCGGTTTCCGGATACATTGCATATATACTGCTCCCGATACCGACGAACACCCGCTCAAGGCCCGGATCGGCGCAGGAGCAGCGGATGACCCCCGCTGTATCATCCATCCTGTGAATCAACGTTCCTTCGTTCAGGTTCCAGAGCAGGATGAGACCATCCTCCGCTGTGGAAGCCAGCCTGTTTTTCTGCAGATTTGCAAAAAGACCGTTTACATATCCGGCATATCCGGAATAATTCATGAAAAAACGCCAGCAGTCAGCTGCTTTTCCAGTATCCTCCGATATTGGCCGCGTTCTGAAATCCCTTTTCTCAAAATACATTTTTTTCAGAAGAGAGCTGTTCTGCGGCACTGCTTTCTTAACTTGATCCATGGCCTGTTGATCGGTTATGATTCCGGCACGCCACCGCAGCATATTGTAGTTATATAAGGATTCAGGGTGGTTCGCATCAATTTGTAAGGCTTCCTCCCATAGTTGCATGGCTTCCCGCACATTTCCGATTTCCATTTGCGATGAGGCCCGGTTGTTCAGGCTGTCCGAAATATAGTCGACCGCTTCCGGTTCTTTCCTCGGGTATTCGCTGCCCGTTATCCTCCCGTATATCATCATCAGCGACAGCGAGAGCTCTCTCATGTCCGCAAAACGGTCTTCAGGACGCATCATAAAGCAGCGTTTCAGTATCGCCGCCAAAGCTTCGGGCATCTCCGGGATGTGTTCCCTGCGGTCTTTCGAATTCAGATAATCATGGAGCACATATCCCGCCGCCTGTCCGACACTCCAGGTTCTTTCCCCGACAAACATCTCCAGTACCGACAACGCCCAGCCCCACATATCGGACTGGAGCGATATCTCCGCTGTCTCTCCGGACAAATTACCCTCCAAACGGCGTTCCTCCAACGAAGCCTGTTCAGGGGAACAGTATGCGGCCGATAACGCAAAAGCTCCCGAATACAGCGTATACTCGCCGGTTATCGCAGATATGCCGAAATCCGTTACCTTCACCGATCCATCTTTTGAAAGAAGCACATTGCCGGGCTTTACATCTTTATGCACAACTCTGTGCAGATGCGCATGGTACAAACCCCAGGCAAACTGGATGGCTATATCCAGTATGCGTCTCAACGCCTGTTCTTTTCCGCTTTGGTATAATCTCCCGCTGGAAATGTAATCGGAAAGGCTTCCATCATCTACATAATCCATGAAAATAACAGGGATTCCATTGAATTTTTTGACGAAATAGCAGCTTGCGACATTGGGGTGAATTCCGAGATGAATCCATGTCTGAGCTTCCCGCACCACGTTCTGATAAAGGATATCATCGTATTCGGACAGCAAAGGAACCTTTGCCGCCAAATCGAGCCCCCATTGTTTGTGGTAAAGCCGAAATACTCTCCCGAGTCCGCCCTGTCCAAGGAAACCGGTGATTTCAAGCACATCCGAAATGACATCGCCTTTTTCCCAGAGTATGGGTTTTTTCCCCTCGGAAATGTCTCTCTTGTTCCTGTTATAATCAATCAAACGATCCAGTTCCCTCTTTTCCATCCTGCTGAAACCTTTCACACGGGGATCATATAACAGGGAAATCCCTTTCCTCCCTGCCATAGATGTGAACTATATATCCACAACAACTACGGAAACATTGTCATGGCCTCCGGCATTCAAAGCCATCTGAACAAGTATCTTTACCGCCTTTTCGCAATCCGGTGTTTCTTGAAGCACCTTTTCGATGCTTTTTTCACTTACCATGCCGGTTAAGCCATCGGAGCAGAGCAAAATCCTGTCCTCCGGCTGCAGCGGAATGATTCCGATTTCCGGGTATACCTCGCCTTCCATACCGATATAGGCTGTCAGCCTGTTCCGGTAAGGGTGAACCTTTGCCTGGGCGGAAGTAATCCTGCCCAGACGAACCATCTGCTCCGCCAGGTTATGATCCCGCGTTATCTGCCGCAAAAAACCCTTCCGAAACAAATATCCCGGGCTGTCCCCAACATTGACAAAAGCGGCTTCCCGCCCCGATACCAGCGTAAAAACTAGGGTAGTTCCGGTATTTTGGAGTACCTGGGCACGAAGTTCACTGCTTACCTGATTGACCATGATGTGGAGTACACTGATGGAAGGAATCCCCGGATCAACACTGGTAAACTCAAAAAGGATCCGGTTCAGCTCATCCAGGGTAAAGCATGAGGCTACCTCACCCGCTTCCAGACCCCCGATGCCGTCCGCCACGGAGTAAAAGCCGATGGATTCATTGATGTAAAAAGAATCCTGATTATCCTCCCTTACCTTTCCTATGTGACTTTGTCCATATGCTTTCCGCACAGCAGTTCCCCCTTGACGTTGGAGAATGAAGACGAGGCCGGATGTTTTTTTCGCTATTTGTCCAGCTGGATGCCAATTTCGAGGTTTTCACCATTCATGGCTGCCCTTAGCGTGTCACCGGAATGCACCGAACCTTCGATGATTTTTCTCGAAACCGGTTCGGTAATGAATGAATCGAATACCCTTTTCATCTCCCTTGCGCCGTATACCTCGCTGTATCCCTTGTCTACAATATGGTTTACGGCTTCTTCGGTGAGTGCGAGACCGATTTTCTTTTCCTTCAGCCGTTTGCGGAGCTGTTCCGCAAATTTTTCCACGATGGACATGACAGTTTCCTTGCCCAGCGGATAGAATATGATTTTTTTGTTGATTCGGTTGATGATTTCAGGCCGCATCGATGCGCCGACCGCACGGAGGATATTTTCTTTATATTCATTCGATTCGGGCCTGGGATCCTGCTTTTCATCCTTGCTTTCGGCCGGCCGCTCACCAGATGCAAAACCAATGGCTCTCTTTTTCCGGACGGTATTTCCGCTTCCAAGGTTGGAGGTGAGGATGATGACTGTCTCGGTGAAACTTACCTTTCTCCCCTTCGCGTCGGTTAATCTCCCTTCATCGAATATTTGAAGGAAAATATCAAAAATGTCGGGATGAGCCTTCTCAACTTCATCAAAAAGCAGCACACAATAGGGGTTTGTTCTGACTTTCCCGGTCAGAACACCTTCCTGATCATACCCGACATATCCGGGCGGTGCCCCGATAAGCTTCGCTAACGAGTGTTTTTCCTGGTATTCGGACATGTCTATCGTAATCAGCTTGCTTTCGTCATGGAATAGAAATTCAGTCAGTGCTTTTGCCAGCTCGGTCTTCCCGGTTCCGGTGGAACCCAGAAATAAAAAGACACCCATCGGCTTTTCCAGATCCTTCAAGCCGGCTTTTGCCATGCGGATTGCCTCGGATACCGCTTTAACAGCATGCTCCTGCCCGATAACGCGTCTGCCGAGCTCCTTCTCCATCTCCAGATATCGGGCTCCGTCCTCTTCGGAAAGCCTGTCCGCCGGAATATGCGTTCTTTGCGAAATGACCAGCAGCATGTCTTCCAGGCTTAATTCTCCTACGATCCACCCATCTTCCGTTTTGATGGGAGACAGGGTTTTGAGAATTTTTTTCGCGCAGGCCTGATCAATCAAGTCAATTGCTTTGTCAGGCAGCCTGAAGTCAGGCAGATACCGGATCGATAAGTCCACCGCCTTCACAATCACCGCATCGGGGATCCGGATTCCGTGGTATTCCTCATACCTGGCCTTAAGTCCTGAAAGGATCTGAATGGTTTCACCGCGTGAGGGCTCATCTACCCAAACCAATTGAAACCTCCTCTCCAGTGCAGGATCCTTCTCGATATATTTCCTGTATTCGGCAATCGTTGTTGCTCCGATGCATTTGATGGAACCGGAGGCCAAAGCTCGCTTCATCATGTTTGAAATATCCATCCCGCTGTCTGAAGCGCCTGCTCCGACCATAGTATGTATCTCATCGATAAACAGTATAATGTTCGGATCGGAGGAAGCCTCCTTCATCAGCGTGTTCATTTTTTCCTCAAGCTCACCTCTTAGCCTCGTACCGGCGACAATCGATGAAATATTTATTTCGTAAATGATAAAATTGCGGATGGATGCGTGGGCGTTCTCTTCCGCCGCTCTCTGGGCAAGGCCTTCCACTACGGTCGTTTTTCCTACGCCCGGCTCTCCTATGAGAATGGGATTATTTTTCTTTTTTTGAACCAGAACCTGAGCTGTTTTTTTAATTACGTCGGAACGACCAATCACCGGATCCAACTGCTTGTTTTTTGCCAGGGCTGTTAAATTCCGTCCGTATTGATCAAGGAAGGGAGTCTTTGACGGCTGATTTTGCATATCCGCGTCCATCGGTCTTTGATATTCAGCCGGTTTGCCTGCGGATGACTGAGCGCTCACTGCCGGCTCTGCAGCTTTCTTCTGAAAGATGGAATCCAGGCTGACGCTGAATTCACTCAGGACGATATCCAACAAACGGGAGGGTTGTTCTATTACGGCAAGAAACAGGTGGATCAGGTTGATCGCGGTGCATCCCATGTCAGCGCTTTTTTTCGCCGCCTGCTGATAAGCATCCTTGCATCGTTCGGTTCGGTGGCCGGTAAAAGGCCCGTCCGGGCTCTTGCTCTCAAGTAAAAGCGCCCTCATTTTTCTGCGGGCTTTCCTACAGTCAATCCCGCACGTCTCCAGCAAGATTACGAACTCCCTGATTTCCGTCAGAGCTGCTTCCTGATACAATTCCTTCAGTTCCGGAGGCGCCTCCATCCCCGGTTCGAGCATGTCTTCCACTTTACACAGACCAATCCACAAATGCTCGGTGTCAATATAAGCACTTTCCGTTAAACTTGCTTCATAAGCTGAAAGATAATAGGCCAGATAAGATGCGGCGGAAAGATCGGACATGATAAAAGACCTCCTTATGCATAAACGTTCTGTTTTCCATATATTCCATACCATAACGCAATCATGACATAAAATTCATTGAGTGCTTGCGCTGTGAAGTCCCCTGTTCTAAACCCACCCGCTAATTTTTCATACCTCTGAGACACAAGCCCACACATGTTTTCATGATGATATACTGCTAAATTTTCGCTTCGATCTCATCAAAAAAGAAAAATGTAAAACAATTTTTTTATAACAACGGAAGCGATTGCTTGGTATTTCTCCTATTCTGTGCAGGGTTTATCGATTTGCTCCCGTTTTTTCTCCGAAAACGTTAGAAAGCCTAGCGAAAGCGTAAGCCAGGCAAAAAAGACAGAACCCCATTTGAAAGACATATAGTCAATTCTTATAATGATTATGTTAACATATTCGAGGTATGCCTGAATTACCCTGTATAGTCCGGCAATTATGGCCCCATCGGAGGTGCCAGCTCAAAAAATCGCCTTAGTTTTCGTTCTATATACATTATCTGTCCCATAAATGATGAATACTTCCGATAACATAAAGAGGCAAGTTAATCAGCCAATCCTCTTTTTTATAGTCGGCCATGGAAGTTCGCACAGAAATCTCAGGATTGAATTTATCACGGAATGTTTTCAGGCTTTTAGATTGTAAATTCACTTCAGCCTTCACTTCCATCGGAATTATTGCAGCTCCGTTATCAACAAGAAAATCAATCTCCGCACTGTTTCTGTCATTGGTCCAATAATATATGTTTAGATCCTTAAGTGTTTTCAATTGCTGCAGGACATATTGTTCAGTCAAAGCACCCTTGAATTCTTTAAACAAATCATTCCCATCAAGCAAAATATCCTGACGAAGTCTCACCATACAAGACAATAATCCTACATCCAATAAAAACAGCTTGAAAGCTTTCAAATCCTCATAGGCCTTGAGCGGTATATTGGGAGCCGTTACACGGTTTATTTGATGTACAAGGCCACAATCCGTCAGCCAAAGCAGTGCCAATTCATATTCTTTTGCTCTGGCGCCTTCTTTGATGAGACCATAAATAAACTTTTTATTCTCCTTCGTAAGCTGCGAAGGAATACTGTTCCATAGCATTCGGATTCGTGGAACTGCTTCATACGGGGCATGCTTTGAAAAATCCTGTTCATAAGCATCCAGTATTCTTCGTTGAATTTCTCTTACGTCGTTAAAATCTTTATTGCGCGAAAAATGAGAAACCACTTCAGGCATACCGCCCACATAGTAATACTGTTTTAGAAGGTCGATGTAGTCTTGTTTGAAGGTTGTGATCATTGTATAATCATCCGTATTCAATAGCTTTGAATGCTGTTCTCTGCCCATTGCAAGTAAAAATTCTGAAAAGGATAGCGGATATAGATCAATAAACTCGACCTTGCCGACAGGAAAGGATGTCCCTTGGTTCAAAGCAACCCCGAGCAGGCTCCCGGCGCAAACAATATGATACTGGGGAGCATTTTCATTGAAGTATTTCAGCGAGGTTAATGCATTGGGAACCTCCTGAATTTCATCAAAAATAAGAAGGGCTTCAGAAGGGTTTATCTTATGTCCCGCATATAGCTCCAACCCTGTTATAATTCGATCTATATTCAAGTCTGTTTTAAACAATTCCTGCATCCGTTGATTGTTGTCGAAGCAGATGTATACATATGATTTATATGCCTTTGTTCCAAACTCCTTCATAATCCATGTTTTCCCAACCTGCCTTGCTCCGCGAATAATCAATGGCTTTCTGTCATTTTTCTCTTTCCATTTATATAATAATTCTATCGCTGTACGGTACATAACAACCACCTCCTGCCTTTATATAAAATAGTATACCCATAGAACACGTATTTTACAACTACTTTTGTTAGTTATTTAACACTTTATACAACGACTTTTTGATAAGCTATTCCGAAAAGGGGTCAGACTTCAGTCTTTCACGGCTGCTAATTCAACAGGTACGCCCAGAGCATCTGCTACACACAGACCCATTATTCCATCAAGTATATGATTCTTCATATGCTTACCTCTTAAGAATGTCCTGATATTCAATTCAATGACTTGGTACATAATATCTTTTTCTGATTCTTCTTTTGATTAACCTGCAGCTAAAACATATTTAACTTCTTCGTTTTCTCATAATCACACATAGCTCCGCGGTAGAGCATGTTCCATTTATCTTCTTGCTGACCTGAAAAAATGAAATACAATGAAATCGTCAAACAGCAAAATCAATTGATGAAGTTTTTAATATCTATGGCGAGCCGGAAATAATTTTCAATGAGCGCTTGCGCGAATTGTGCGCCAAAACGCGGGTGCTGAAAGCGCCTTCCTTACGCGTTTTGTGTGCAACTGGTTCGTAACTATCTCTGATAGTTACGAACAGTCTGCGAGCATATTATCAAATGCCCTTCAGTGGGGGATTGTACCCGCCACTGAAGCAGAAATCGGTTTATTCCCCGCCTATAGAGGCAGGGGTCTTAGGGCATTTGATAAAATTTTTATGAAGCTGAAACTTTTTGTGGCTAATGTGCCAATATAATAGTAAGAGGCGGTGATTTGATGTCGAACCCAAATACCGTTTCGCGGTTCGATGAAATATACGATTCCACAAGCAAAGCGGTATTGGCGTTTATCACGGCCAAGTGTGGGCGTACCGCTGACATCAACGACATTTTTCAGAATACATATTTGGAATTGTATCAGGTTTTGAGAAAACGCGGAGCGGACTATGTGACAAATGGTAATGCTTTTATCTTGCGGATAGCGAAACGGAAAATTGCCCGGCATTATTCCTTGTTGAAGCGGTTGCGTTTTTTCATTTCCATGACAACAACCAACGAGGACGGAGAAGAAGCCGAACTCTCCGATTTGGAAGCGGATGCTTTCTCCGAAACCTATTGAATTGAAAGGTGGCTATCACTATGAAAGGTAACGAAATAATCAACCATATTGTTCGAGCGGAAATGCCTGACATGGAACAAATCCGGGAAAAATGTATCCGCCAAGTAATATCACAAGAGCAACCTAGAAAACGTCCGCGTTTCCGTGCAGCGGTTACGCTTGCGACAACAGCAGTGGTGGTAATATGCTTGCTATTCGGAACTATGCTCCTAAATCCGCATGGCGACAATGTCTTTTTCGTAAAAGCTTACGCAATGGAACAGCAGCCGGACGGTTCAATCGGACTGCGTGAGGTTGATGTTGTAAATCAGCCTGACGTGTGGGGAGGCTATACTGACGGCAAAGTCTTTTATGTCAGCGTTGGGCTGAAATGCGAGGGTGAAAACATCAAGAGCATAGAATTTTCAACGGAGGAGGGATTTTTCGCAAAGCAACACATCGATGATTTAAAAAATAGCGAAGATGTAAAGACACTGTATGTTGGTGCGGAGTCTCGAATAGCAGTATATGGCACGGATTTTGAAACGGTTGGAGATAAAATCATACTCAACAAGGACACTTTGTCCGATGATTTGCTGTTGTTTTGGGGTACAGAAAATAATGACCTGAAAAACATTCCTCAAAAGATAGACATCCAAGCCAAGGCGACTTTCGATGACGGCAGAACCGATGAACGGACGGTTACGATTGACCTTTCCGGGATGGGCTTGATTGTCGGACCAGTACCAGTGGGTGAAGAAAAAAGTGAACAATTTAAAGAGCAATATGATTATTATAAAAATATCCCGCTGGAACAATGCGAGCTTATGCCGGAGAGCGTGAAAACCGTTACTGATGTTTACGAATACAAAATTGGTAATTCTGTAGCAAGGTACGTTAACGGTTGTAACTATCTTTACAATCGGGGAGGTACTGTGACAGCATTTGCTGCGCAAGGAACTATCGCCCCTTCTGTTATTGTTGCGGCTCCTCCAAAGCCTCTTTGTCAATGAGAGAGAGGGAATAGTTACACTAGCCCCATCCTTAGCTCTGGCTTGACAAACTATTCACCTTGTTTGGATAGGACTTCTAAAGCCCAAGAATAATAATCAGTTGCGCAGCGCCATAGGTTGCCATAACCCATACCGTGCCACTGGGGGTTCTTTTTTGAAACCTGTTATATGCTAAAATGGAATCAGAGGTGATAAAGAGCAATGTTCCCACAAGTACCATCCAGAAGCTGTACCCTGTGACACTTCCAAACCTCAGCAAAGATAGAAAACTTACAACTAGAAGAATCGCCGAATAGATATATGCCGCAGTCCTCATTTTCTGATTAGGTATAGAAAGCTTGCTGCAGAAAATGATTCCGTATGCCGCATAGACAATAGCAAAGAGAAATATCCACCAGGGAAGCTTTGATCCTGCTCCAATGTCTGATATAAATCTCACCGCGTAAAAGATATGACCGATTAAAAACGCCGATAACCCTTGCAGGAAGCAATTCGGAAATCCCAGGAACACATCTCCCAAAAAGCAGAAAAATAGAGCCAAAATAATGATGATTTGCGGCTCTTTACTTCCGGCAAGATACACTAAAAGAAGAAGGGGCATTAGCAAAACTTTCGTGATAAAGCCAGCAACCTTCAGTTTCTTAACATTAAAAGCGAAATTCAAGCTATAATTGACAATATAGGCTAATAACACGAAATTTTGCAGCTTGTTCTCCTCCTTTATCTTTTCATTCAGTCGTCTTTTTCAACTCACAGTCGATACGAATAGCATCATAAGCTGATAGATAATCGTCGTCTTTCTCCTTAGCTCGAACTGGGAGAAGAAGGTATTGGACTATACTGTTGCATATTCTTCGAAGGAGCTGTGAAGTATACCTCTGACTCCTATGACAAATATCTACTGCGTTCCCTTGGCTTTGGCGAGCGTACCACGCTCAACAAACTCTACAGGGCTCTCTACATGTCTGGCTGTATCCCGCTGTTCAATCAGGTTAACCAGGGAGTTTACGCTCACCGATGCGATTCTGTCAAAGTTGCACCGCATCGTTGTAAGCCCCGGCGTGAGGTATTTGGATATAGATATGTCATCGAAGCCTATAATGGATACGTCTGCGGGGATATCGTATCCGAGATCCTTCAAGGCATTCATAGCACCGATCGCCATAATGTCATTGGCGGCGAAGATACCCGTAGGTTTACCTTCCTCCGGGCTGCTGTACATTCGATAGATTTCCCGGTATGCCTTTTCCTCGCTGAAGTCACAGTCGATTTCTGTCAGCTTCTCTATCTTGTGCCGCCACTTCCCTTCAGCTGACCTAACTCCCTCATGCCTGCGGATTGCAGGAAGACGGGGCCTGTCGCAGCCTATGTACAGGATATTCCTATGTCCATTGTGCACAAGTCTTTCAATGGCATAATAAGCAGATACCTGATCATCCATGTTGACGACCACCACATTCTCACAATAAGAATCCCGCTCCTGATTGACCAGGACAAGAGGATATCCACGCTCGGCAAGACGCTTGATTTCCGCACTGCCAGTATCATAACCAAGCAGGATCGCACCTCTTACCATACTGCTGTTTAAGATACGCTCTATGGATTTGACGTCCTTCTCCCGCTCCGTTAAGTATACAAGCGTCTTGTAATCGCACTTTTGAGCATTACTGATCACAAGGTTAATCATCTCTGTGGCAAAGTGGGACGTGATATTGCTGCTGGCGCCTGAATTCTTGTCCGAATAGGCAGAGAACAAGCCAATAACATGCTCCTCCTTGCCCACAAGACTCCTTGCCTTGCTGTTTGGCACAAAATTGTACTTATCAATATACTCGCGTATCTTTCTCTCGGTCCTGGGGGCCACTCCGCCCACACCATTGATAACCTTGGAAAGTGTTACCCTGGAAACCCCTATGATTTTGGCCAATTCTTCAGTCGTCATTCAATCTTACCGCCTCTTTATCCTTGTAATCATTGTTTCTTAACACCACAGCGCATTATTATTTTATCACATCCCACAGGTTATATGGCTGCTGCTGTGATTATATCCGGTTCCCATGAAATGCTGCATTCTCCAGTGATAGCTATGTGCATATCTCCTCTTGGTGTAGTCGCTTTCTGCTGCATTGGCATCACCCCAGATACGAACCTTTCCTTCGTCATGGTAGTATACCATCAGCTGTTCACCCGCCCGGCGCATGATCTTGCCGCTTCTGATAACACCATCACCACCAGCAAAGCCATGCAGCTTACCATCACTATCTACAATACACCCCTTCTTATCCCCACTGGTCCCGTAGAATTCGTGATAACCGTCCCCATCAAAGTCAACCGGCATAAATTCATGCCCTATAAAGGGGAGTGGCGACTCAAGGGGAGAACCTGTCACGGCATCAAAATAGAAATCCTCCGGCTTTGTATCCACGATAGCATTATCAATTACCCGGCGGGTTATGCGCATGGCCATAGCCACCTTCCGATAATCCGAACCGATATTGGCAATCCAGCCATTGTGCATATGGCCGATGCTGTCGACTGCAGTCCATTCTCTTTCGCCCTGCTCGTTATAAGTAACAACCCTCGGCTCTCCCTCCTGTTCATAGTCCTCACGACAGGTATAGATGTACTTCTTTCCGGTCTTAATATCTTCAAAAGGAACTACAATATCAGAATGCCCAAGATATTTGCCCTTATCACGACAAAATACCTCATGTCCGTCATCCAGACTAAGCAGGCGTTCCCCCCAGAATAGCTCGTCCACTCCATCATTGTTGAAGTCCAAAACCGGACACAAATGGCTGGAACGCGCACCCATATCATCATGAGGGATTTTGATATCCCAGCGTTTCTCCACGCCCTTGTTGTATCCCTGCAAATACATATCCCTGTATGTTCCCTGTGCGGTTACCAGAACGGGCTCGTTATGAACATATCCACCTGTGATAAAGAAACGGTAAGAATGTGACATGGTATCATCAATGGTATTATCCGGCCATTTCCACTGTCCGCTTGTCTTTCCGGTCAGAGGGTCGATGCGTTCCAGCACCCTTGCATTTAAGCTGAAGGGAATGTCGGGATTGAGGTTGTTGACAAACCAAATCTCATCCACCCCATCCTGATCTAAATCAAAGGAAATAAAGGGCGTATACCAAACTCCCGGAATGACGCCATTTCCCAGGTCTCTCTTCCACATGATGACACCATCCATCGTATACAGTGCCATTTTCAGAGTATCCTTGGGATAGTTAAACAACTCCGGCCACGGGTCCAGATTTCCCTGACTGGAATATACAAATAGGACTGCCTCAGGCATATCCTTACCTAATGAAACCGGAACCGAGCGAACCTGTCTCAGCTTTATTCCTAAATCAAATTCCTTTAAACACTTAATCTCCATTTTTCTACCTCTACTCAATGTTTTTGTTTTGTATATCTATCGATACAATTCAAGTATTTCTTCCTGAAGCTCCGGATAAAGATCAGCATTATGGTAAGGCTTCATTGTCAGTCCTCCATCCTTATCAATCGTGTATGCTGTGAATCCCTGTATGAGGGCATTGGATTGCTTTTTTGTCACTACATTATAGCTGCTGTACCCGCTGTTCTGGTTGTATGCGAGTATGACTCCTTTATACTTAACCGCAAAATCATTGACATGGTCATGACCTGAAATAAATGCCTGTGTGGAGCCATAATCAAGCATTACATCAAAAAATCCGCTATTATGCCCTGATGAACATATGTTTTCAAGCTTGCTGCCATACAGAAGCTCAGCTTCGGCATTGCCTTCCATCGCTTCCTCATAAGCCTTGTTGAACTCCTGTAAAGGTATGTGATTGAATACGATGGATTTGACCGTCCTGTTTGCTATCTCATTTATATTGCCAACCGTCTCCCTATACCACTGTATCTGGCTGTCCTTTATATAGTCGTCTTTCTTATTATTTGTGGATTCAATCTCCTCTTTGTACTTTTCTATATCTTCCTTAGTCATATCATTTCCGCTGTCAAAAAAGTACAGAGACTGGCGTATTCCACCTCTGGAGTCAAGAAGGTTTATGACATGGTTTCCCGCTCCCCATACTCTTTCACCGCTTTTTGTAGTCTTTATATCCTTTTCAACCAGGCAATGAGGGGAGGAAGCAAGGATGTCAATCATCCTCTGTCTGGATATGCTGGCGGCATTATCTCCCTCATGATTTCCAAAAACCAGCGTCCAGTAGACTCCCAGCTCCTCCATAAGCTTACCCAGTTGCTTTGTGCGTCTCGCATTTAGAGCTGATGCGACATTATCTCCTACAAACACCACCAGGTCAGGCTTATGAGATGTTATATTCCTTATAAGCATCTCTATGGTCACATTGCCTTTCTCCTTGTATGTATCCAGATGCATATCCGTAAAGGCAAGAATCTTAAAATCGTCATCAAGATAGTTACCGGAAGCATCTGTCTTGGCAAGTGAAGTATACTCGCCCTGAACCTTAACAACCTTATAATCCTCATTCTGTATAACAAGAGAGCGGTCAAATTCATATGTCACAGGAAGAGCGACTATGAGAGTACCTATTGTTATTGCCAATATGCCCAGTATAGAGATTAGAACTATTTTCCTGATCTTACCTTTACTCTTTTTCCTTTTCATATGCCAGCTACTCCTATATTTTAGTATCTACTGCAATTTACTTAGCCTCAATGAATGCTTGAAGTGCCTTAAGCATCAGCGATAAATCAAAGGTCTGGGAAAAATCTTTTACATCATCGACATTATCTGAATACTGGTTATACAGATTAACGCAGAGCTCATATCCGGCGCCCCGCTGTTCGGAAAAATCCATAAACAGTTCAAACATGCCTTTTGCATCATAGGTTTCAAAAGTATTATCAGCTATCACCTGAGGTTTTCCGTCTACAGGATTGGAATTTGAGAAAACAGCACAGTATTGCATGACATCAGTGAGCTTTGAAAAATCATATTCTCTCATTCCCTCTATTGAAGCTTTCGCTTGTTCATAGGTCATATTCATATTACCATCACGGTAATCTGCACATCTTACCAGTGCCTCTATGAATTTCTTTGAATAAGTCGGCGTATTCTTCAGCCATTCATCCGATGCTACCCATAGGCCTCTGATGGAACCGTCAACATTGAAGCAATCCACAAAAACCACCGTAAGGCCGTTATCCTTGTCCATTACATAAGAGATCTCGTCGGCATTCATATAGGTGATATCAATTCCCTGCTTCTGACTCGTTATCTTATCGAGAGTCATTTCATAGCCATCTGAAAAATACACATAGGTGGATACCTTTAGCAGTGAATTAGCTGCTCCGCTAAGATAAAGGCTTAAAGCGTCCGTTGAATAATATACTCCTAAATTAATATATTTGTTTTCCTTTGCACAACCTGAAAAAGAACCGACAAGCAGGACAAGGCAGATGACAAATGCGGCTAAGCGTGTGCGTTTTTTCATGGTGACACCCCCTCATTTGCAGGAACAAGGTCATCGCAATGCTCCCTGTTCCATTCTTCTTCTTTTTTAGCACGCATCTCATTTAATTCCTTCAGTATTTTTTCTTTTCTTTTTCCGGTATAGTTGTCAAAGAACATAATGAGGGCAGGAATGAGATTGCCAGCTATTCCGGTTGCGGTTAAAAGGTAAAAAATCCCGTTTAACGTCTGAGTTGACTGAACCACGTTGATGGTAGTCGGTCCAAAGGACTTGGCGCTTACATAGCCGATAATCATAAGGCCGGCAGGAAGCAGAAGGTCCTTCCATAAACCGCTTAATCGGCCAGCCATGGAGTTAAGAGCAAACACCATGGATTCACACCTTATCGGTTCATCATGCTTCTTCCACATCCTGTACTCCATATAGTCTGTACTGTCAGCAAGAAGTATCTTTTTAGCTGCACTCATTGCTCCATTTGGGAAGCCTGCAATCCCTATACAGATTGCAATCAGTATGAAGGATTGATATCCGGCAATTAAGAGAATTATGTACATAATACCTGTTAGAAGATATCCGTAAGCAATAATATCTCTTGATGAGAACTTACTGCCGATAAACGGAACAAGAGCGATGCCCAAATATGACAAAGCAGCACTGATGGTTCCTACAACAGAAGCCATCCAGAAAGCTTCAAGTGTTTCAAGATAGAAAAAAGCCAGAAGCCCGTAGCATACTGTGCGGACAGAACAAATAACGTTGGAAACGATTAGCAGCCACATGGGCTTATTCAATAAAAGAGCTTTAAAATTTAGTTTTACGGTAGCCGGTTTTCTCCACTTCGCTGCAGTTTTTTCCTTCAATGTGAAATATGGAACCAGCATCATTGCAAGTCCAATTAAACCGAATACAATAGCAAAAACAAGGTATATGGTAGCCTCATGCTCCATATATGCTGCAACAAATATGGGTATTAAGCCGCTTGGCAGCATGCCTCCAAGTGTGGAGGCGAACTGTGAGACTGTATAGAAATTCTTCCTGTCATCAGGATTCGTCGTCATGCGGGCTGATATGGTCATCATTGACATATCATAAAAACCATCTGCGATACAGTATATGAGATAAAAAACAAATACATAAGCGATTCTGGCACTTAAACTCAATCCCGGTACGATAAACAATAGAATTGACGATATTGCCAGCGGAAACGGTGAAAGCAGCAGCATGGCTTTTGTCATGCTGCGGCCGCTTTTTGTTTTTTTATCCAGTATTACTCCGGCTATAGGATCCACAATGATGTTTATAATCTTTGCAACAGCCATGAGGATAATGATTACTGCAGAATCAATTCCCATGAATCTGGCCAGGAACAGCGTAAGAACATATGCCTCCACATCCTGGGTCATGGAATTGCCCAGGATGCCGCTGGAATATCCAAGCTGTTCCTTCATCGTAAAAGTCGGATTATGAACCACCTTATTCCATGCGGTTTTCATTTTACTTCCTAAGGATCTCTTTTCGATAACCTTTTCCATCTCTCCTCCTTAAAAGTTAAATTATGTGTTCGCATTGTTTCTGCCGCCTGCTATCTCCAGCTTTCCTGCTACGTCCAGGGGATAGTTGTGAGCTTTCTGTCCATTCACATACAAGACATCATTATCTATCACATAATGCCCACTACCATTTATTACGAGTACTTTTCCATTATCCTCAGCTACTATTTCCATTTGCTCCATCTCTCTTAAGAGCTTATCCACATCCTGATACTCTCCATAGGCTCCCACCTTCAGCACCCAGACATTGTCACGCCCCGGGCTGATAAATTCGCGCCTGCGGCAGGGTCCCACCTCCTGCATGTACAGGCCGTTTAATGCTCTGACGCCGATATAGCCGCCGTCCTTCTCCAGTGCAATCGCATTGGCACTCATCCTGTAGCTATGGAACTCATTTAGCGGCACATAAGCATGGGTGTAATCCAAGAGCTTTTCATCTTTGATGTGATACTGAATAATACTGATGTTTCTGTGCTGTACTGCCAGGGGCAGACATCCGTTGCCCGCCCAGAAGCCGGGACGACCATTACCATAAATCTGAACCTCTCCCGGATGATTGATAAATACCTGAGCAGTTCCGTCGAGAGTTGCCTGGACAATATTTTCCTGATAGCCCGGCCCATATGGTCTTAGGCCGACAGCCGTAGAGAGAAGCGCTCTGGAGTTCTTATATAAATAGAGGTTCACAAGCTGGTTGATTCCCTGCGTATTCTGATGAATCAGCTCTTGATCCCCGCTCAGCCTGACATACCGCTCGTATTCCTTTGGCGGCTCATAATCTCCTACAATAATAGGGACCATGGCCCGAAAATGTTCATTCATATATCCTGCATTGTAGAACAGATACAATAAGGACGGCATCCCTGTGCTGTAGCTGCCCTTAAGCTCCCTTTCATAGGTCCTTCCAAAGCTGGTCATAATATTGCCCTTATGCTCGTTAACCGCCAGGAAAAATGCCAGCATGTCCAGTGCCTTCCTGGCCTTCTCATGCAAAGATGAGCCTTTAGGCGTTAAATTATACAAATAGGCCAGCCCCATAATATCAATAGGCAGGTAGGTGCTGGAATTCCACTCTGATGCAAATTCTGAATAAAAGCTTTCGAACCATATCTCTAAAAGCCCCTCGGCCTTTTTACAAGCTTCTTCTCCTGTCAAACCACTGCAGGTAAAGATACGTTCAGGCATTGATTTTCCGGCGAAATACTGGCATATGTGAAATATCAATGCATGATTTTCGCTGAAAAACCACATCACATCATCACCAGGTTCATCAATCCAGTAGCGGTATCTCGTCATGGTATCCTCTACCTCTGTGCGCAGCTTCTCTGTGAAACGATCAGAGAATCTTACATACATATACATCAT
>JAAYJG010000067.1 GCA_012523055.1 Ruminiclostridium sp.
CTTTGGCTTCGATGACAACGGCCTGCCCACTGAAAGGCTGGTTGAAAAGGATGAAGGGATTCATGCGAAAGCTCTGCCGCGCAGTGAATTCTTTTCTTTGTGCCTGAACACGACTGAAAAATATGAAAAGGAGTTTGAGGATCTGTGGAAATCGCTGGGATTCTCCGTGGATTGGTCCCTGCGCTACAAAACCATTGAACCGAAGGCTCAGCGTATTTCACAAAAATCCTTTATCGACCTGTATCACAAGGGAAAAGCATACATGAAGGAGTCCCCGGTGTTGTGGTGCATCGAATGCAGAACCTCCATCGCCCAAGCCGAACTGGAAACAGTGGATAAGGATACCCTTTTTCATTACATTCGCTTCTTCTGTGAAGGGGAGGAGTTGCTGGTTGCCACAACAAGGCCTGAGCTTTTATATGGCTGTGTCTGCCTCTTTGTGAACCCACAGGATGAAAGATATGCAAGGCTCATCGGCAAAACCGCCGTTGTCCCGTTATATAAATACAGTGTTCCCATTCTGGCTGATGAGAAGGTCGGAATAGATAAGGGAACAGGTGTTGTAATGTGCTGCACCTTTGGAGACAGCATCGACGCGGAGTGGGTTGAAAAACACAAGCTTCCTTATAGGAAGGTGATTTTGCCAGATGGTATGATGGATGAAAAAGTGCCATATGTTGCCGGCTTAAGCACGAAAGCAGCCCGCAAGGAGATAGTCAGGTGCCTTGGAGAAAATAACCTGTTGGCCCGATCGGAAGAACTGACACACACGGTTGCGGTTCATGAACGCTGTGGGAAGGAAACCGAAATTCTTCCGTCCAGGCAATGGTATATCGATATTCTGTCAAACAGAGATTTATATCTGAAGGCTGCTGATAAAATCAACTGGCACCCGGAGCATATGAAAAAGCGATACACCCTGTGGGTTGAAAACCTGAAATGGGATTGGTGCATTTCCCGCCAGCGCTATTATGGAGTTCCGTTTCCCTTGTGGTACTGCAAGCATTGCGGAAGTGTAATTGTTGCAGATGAAAAAGAACTGCCCGTGAACCCTCTTGAAACAATGCCCCTGGGGAAATGCACCTGTGGTTCACAAGAGTTTATTCCGGAAAGCGCAGTGCTGGACACCTGGGCAACTTCATCGGTTTCACCCCTTATCAATGCAAACTGGGGAGAAGAGAACGATTTGTCGGAAAAACTCCTGCCCATGAGCATGAGGACTCAGGCTCATGAAATCATTCGAACCTGGGCTTTTTACACCATTGTTAAAAGTCTGTATCATACCGGTGAGATTCCCTGGAAGGACATCATGATATGCGGTTATGTCCTTGCGAAAAAAGGAGAGAAGATCAGCAAGTCAAAGAACAATGCAGACCAATCTCCACATGCCCTGATAGAAAACCATTCAGCGGATGTCATCCGGTATTGGGCGGCGAGCAGCAGGCTTGGCACCGATACGTTTTTCTCGGTGGATGATCTGGCTATCAGTAAAAGGTTTCTCACTAAGCTATGGAACGCCGCACGTTTCTCCATCTCACAGTTATCGGAACCTGAATTGGTTATTAAAACCGAGTATCTTCCGGTGGACAGGTGGATCATGGAACGCTGCAGACAGACAACCTTTCAGGCAGCCACTTATTTGAAGCAATACGAGGTTGGCCTGGCGAGGCAGGCCATGGATGATTTTTTCTGGAAAGATTTTTGTGATTATTATCTGGAAATTGCAAAGGAAAGGTTGTATCAGCCCGATATCCATGGGGTTGAAGAAAACCGTTCAGCCCGCCATGCGCTGTATTATTGTATGCTGAATATATTGAAGCTTTATGCGGTGTTTGTTCCGCATATCACCGAATATATCTATCAGCAGCATTTTCGCCGCTTTGAAAAAACTCTGTCACTGTGCATGCTGACATGGGAAAAGGAAACGGGGGAAGTTGACGACACGATTATCGTTTTTGGAGATAAGTTGAAGAAAATCATTGCCGATGTCAGAAAGTATAAGTCCGAGAACAATCTTTCGATGAGGACGGAAATGAATGAATTATTCATCGATATCGAACCGCCGATGGAAGAAATGTTCAGAAAGACCATTGGCGACATAAAGGCTTGCTGCAGAGCTGAGAAGCTTTATCTGAACGAGGAGCAGTTTTAATATTCACAGGCAAACAGGCGCGGCCTGCTGAACGAAGTGAAGAATTTTTCATTACTCCTGACTAGCTCCTTCGCGGCACTCAGGATGATATTGGTGCACTCAGGATGACATCACTGCGCTTAGTTTAAAACACATATCTCTGCAGTAACTTCAGAACTTACTATGTGGGCTTGTGAACAGTAGTTTTCGTCATTATCATCAAAGAAAACATAAAAAAGAACAAATTAGACCGTCTCAACACGCAAAATATGCGGTGTTATCTGAATTGTTTTTTTTATTTTTAATTTATTGTTTTCGTGCTATAATAAATAGTGTCATGCTATTTTGGGGGGGAATACAATGAAAAAAGCAAAACTGTATGCAGTCAGGCCGCTGAAGGATTTGAAGGACATGCTTGAGCAGAGCGTTTCTTTGTTTGGAAGCAGGCCGGCATTCCGAAAAAGGGATGTTAACGGGCAAATGCATGCGATCACCTATAATGAATTTAACCGCGACATTACAGCTTTGGGCACCGCTCTCATCGATCTTGGGTTGAAAGACAAAGCTATTGCCGTCATCGGAGAAAACCGTTATGAGTGGTGTGTCACATATCTGGCTGTGGTGAACGGCGTGGGAACCATTGTTCCGCTGGATCGAGAGCTTTCCCAAGCCGATATCGGCAATTTGCTGGAACAGTCCCAGTCGTCCGCGGTTGTTTTTTCAGAGAAATATCTTGATGTGGTACAAGCCATTAAAGGCAATTTCCCTGCGGTAAAGCACTGGATTTGCATGGGTGAAACCGATGATAGCTCCATCGTATCTGTTTGCGCATTAATCTCCGATGGGCAAAAAAGTGTTGAAGCAGGCTCCAACGCCTGGCAGAATGCTGTGATTGATCCTGATAAGCCGTTAATTCTGTTGTTCACATCAGGCACAACCGGTTTCGCAAAGGGTGTGATGCTTTCGCATAAAAACATATGCGCTGTGATCACAGGTGTTTCGGCAACAGTAAAGGTTCTGCCGGAAGATACTCTTTTATCTATTCTTCCCCTTCACCATACCTATGAATGTACATTAGGGTTTTTAACAATCATATACAGCGGAGCATCTATAGCGTTCAGCGAGGGGTTAAAGCATATTCCCCGGAATATGAAGGAATACAGCCCCTCCATTTTAGTTACAGTACCGCTGCTTTTAGAGAATGTCTATAACAAGGTTTGGGCACAGGCCGAAAAAGAGAAAGGGACGAAGCGCGCCCTCATTATCGGGCAAATCATCAGCGGCTTTTTATACAATGTCCTGGGTGTGGATATCCGTAAAAAACTGTTCACGAAAATCCACAACAATGTTGGCGGAAATCTGCGCCTTTTCATTGTGGGAGCCGCAGCAATCGATCCAAAGGTTTCAAAGGGATTTCGCAAATGGGGCTTTTCGGTACTTCAGGGTTATGGCCTCACCGAATGTGCCCCCTTAGTAGCCGGAAACAGAGATTCTCTGTTCAAAGACAGTTCAGCCGGTGTTGCCATACCAGGGGTTGAATTGAAAGTTGACAACCCCGATAAGGACGGAGTCGGAGAAATCCTTACACGCGGAGAAAATGTCATGTTGGGCTATTATAACAACCCGAAGGAAACACAAAGAGTTCTGAAGGATGGATGGTTTCATACAGGTGATCTGGGAAAGATTGATCACAAAGGTTTTCTGTATATTACCGGTCGATGCAAAAATGTGATTGTAACAAAAGGTGGTAAG
The DNA here is from genome assembly GCA_012523055.1 of Ruminiclostridium sp. GTDB lineage: Bacteria > Bacillota > Clostridia > DSM-8532 > DSM-8532 > JAAYJG01. The sequence continues at coordinate 3,884 of JAAYJG010000067.1, forward strand.
AACATTTTCCCGGAAGAGCTGGAAAGCTATATCAAAGATAGTCCGCTGGTCGGAGAATGCATCGTATACGGCGAGCTGGATGCGAATTCCGGAGAAACCGAAGTGAAGGTGCAAGTTTTCCCAAACCTGGATGTAATCCGCGAGAAGCTGAAAAGCATTAACCTGAACATCAACACCGAAGAGATAAAAAAGGCGATCCAGGACGTGATTACGAATGTCAATCGCAAAATTCCAATATACAAGCACATTCGGCAGGTTGTGATCCGGGACACTGAATTCGAAAAAACCACCAGCCGTAAAATTAAAAGACACCAACAGCTGGTCTCCCCGCAGGTGGAGGATAATCGGGTTTAGTTTGGATGCAGAATTTATGGTCTATGCGCCTCATTCATGATAATCATCTTGAAATCCAAATTATAAGAGCAGTTGCGCAGGCAACTGCTCTTGTTGGTTCGTTATCAATTGAAACCATTCGGTTATTGAGAGATATTCATCCAAAAGCTAAAATAGAGCAAGATATCTCTGATATGAAAAAAGGTGTTCAGCCAGGTGTTAAAGCAAAATTAAAACTCCCGGGGGATCCCCGGGAGCCTTGGTGCCGAAGGTCGGACTTGAACCGACACGTACTTGCGTACACAGGATTTTGAGTCCAGCGCGTCTGCCAATTTCACCACTCCGGCGTGTTGCTTTACTATCTTAACATAGACTTTATTGAAAATCAAGAGTTTCGAAAGTGGATTAATACTTCTAATTTGGCTAAAAGTTACTCCTGCGAAACCTGCTTTGGTTTCGTGTCGTTTGGCGACACCTGGGTCGTGGGAGACTGTTCACACCCCCCACTAATATGTTCATAAGTAGCTTCAGAGGTATGTGTTTTATCTGAGCGTAGCGATGTCATCCTGAGCGCAGCGAAGGATCTTGTCAGGAGTAATGCGAGATCCTTCACTTCGTTCAGCAGGCTGCGCCTGTTTACCTGTGAACAGCAACGGTTAAAAAGTGCACTGAAAGCCGTATACCTTGCATTGTCTGCCATGGAAATTCAACTGTGCGTAGTTGCGAAGGTTAAAAGCCGCCTTCATCGGAAGATATCAAAATATCAATGATTTCCTCATCGTTTTCTCCGCCATGGAATTCATAAACCCCGGGTTGAATTTTTTCCTGTGCCTTCCTCCCTGCCAGCTTAATCTGGAAGGCAACCCTTTCATCGTCACTGATTAACCCTGCCGCAGCCAGCTTTTCAGTAAGTTCGGTCAATGTGAAGCCACTGGGGACTTCAACGGTGACCGTACCCAATTCGCCGGGTTCCACCATGCCATATTTACGGGCAAGCTCTTTCACCTTGGTTTCATCCATCTCAGGTTGATATCCCAGGAAAAAAATAAGGCCCAGCAGGGCAGTTAAGATTGTACCGATCCCCATTCCCAGCAATACGCTTTTACCGTGCAGTTTACTCATTAATACTTCCTTACTAAAAACAAAGTGCACACAACGTGCGCACATCTGTATTCCACCTTTTAATGATGCAGGATATTCAAGCAGGAGTATGTGCGCATAACATGCGCACCCCTGTATTCAAACTAAATCTTCCTTTATTTCCGATTGTAAATTCAACTGGTACTAAATTGTTCATTGTACTATCCTGGAGATGAGTTCGATTTCACCTTTTCCAATGTCTAACAGCTTTGCGATTTCAGTGCTGTCCAAACCATCTTTATAAAGTTTGATAACCTGCCTTCTTTTTTCATCCAGTGGGATGATCTTAGCTTTTTTAGTGGTTGTTACAGAGATTTCTGGTTCTATGGCCGGAGCCGCTTCCATGACAGAGGTTTTCTTCTCCACTTCGGGTATCAGGTTGTCACCGATTTGCTCAAAAAGGTCCATCCGCTCGTCAGCAGCCTGAATGACCAATTCAACCTCCTGCTGTTTCTCTTCCATGCGCGTAACGATATAATTGGAGAAGTTGTTCAACTCATCCAGTAGCTGCTCGGCGTCTTCAACCACCCTCTGCAGCTCGTATCTGCGTTCATCGGTCTCAAGACGATAATCCCGTGCCTTTTTCCTTTCGATCACCATCCAAACCATCGCAATCGCTGTCATCAGGATGCCGATGAGAATGATACAGATGAAAAATGCTGTCATCTTCTGCACCTCGGTCGTTTCTCTTTCGTAATGGACCACTGAATCATTACAAAACAGCGGTCTTTCCTGTACTAAGGCCCCTATTTATGAACTATTATACCGCTTTTGTTAAATGAATGTCAAACCAAACAAATATTTGGCTTTTTGCATAAGGGTCTTCACTTCGTTCAGCAGGCTGCGCCTGCTTACCTGTTAACATTAACGATCTTTCGTTTCACTCAGGATGTCAATTTCCCTTAAAGCCGGATGTCGATGGTCCTGCCGGTCACATTTTTATCCTGGGCTTCCTTTTTATTCTCTTCGTTTTCACCTTCGGAGCCTTTACCCTGTTTGGATTCTTGCTTGCGCCCTCCCTGCTGTTCGTGTATAGCGGTTTTCTGTGTTTCCTCCCGGGAGTTCACCTGTTTCAGATTATCCTGAGACTGCTGTTCAGAAGACTGCACCGCACTTTGCTGAACTGCCTGATTGCGTTGCTGCTCATCATTTTTTATGCGGGAAACCTCATTCACTCGGGGCATCATTACTTGCAAATCAATGGGTTTTATCGCCATATAAACCACTTCCCGTTATAAAATTGAATCTGCTTGTTAGTACGCTCCTATACGAACGTCGACGCCATCCTTATACAGTGTACAATGCTGCAGTGTTTCCTTCACGTGCATCGATGCTGCTCCGATTGTAATCCTGGAACCGGGATACAGATAATTATCTACACGTACGCGCCCTTTAACCTCCTGCTGAAGCTTTTCCTCCAGTTCAACGATTTCCTGCTTATACTCGGCTAGACGACTATCAAAAAAGATCTTTGAACGAACACTTTTATCAAGAATCTCTCTTTTCTCTTCAGTAAGCATGCCGGCAGCTTCAAGCTTTTTTAATAGAGTGATGGCCTGATTGGCTTTCTTTGAATTATCCTCGAGCTTGATCACTTCGGAGCGCAAATACTTGTACCTTTCGCGTAAATTGGGGTCGATTCCCACTTCAATGGTGGTAGCTGTGGCCATTACGCTTCCAATAACCTTTGCCACTATCTCCTTACCCACCCTGGCTGTACCACCAACCAGCAGACCTTTTCTGCCACCAAGCTCAAGCCGGTTGCCGCACTTCATGTCGGAATGCATGATGGCTTCGGCTTTGATGTCATTTCCCGCTTCCACCGTGCTGTTTTCAATGTATTTCGCGACGATGTCACCCCCTGCGATCAGCACCCCTTTAGCGTTTCCGGTCATTCCTCTTCGAAGAATGATGTTGCCGGCAGCCTTGATGGTGGCCCCCTCTACGACGCCGGACACTTCAACATTTCCGCCGACGTCGACCACGAAGCCCGCTAAAACATTCCCTCGGATGGATACATTTCCAATAAAATTGATGTTGCCGGTGGAGTTGTCTACGTCGGCGGGCACTTCATAGGTGGCGAAAACACTCAGTTTGCCGTCGATATACATCACCTGGCCGTCAATTTCTGCAAACAGGCTTAAATTGTCTTCTCCCGGGTACACATTTCTGCCACGGACCATTTTTGCAGGCTTTCCATCGATGGCTCTGAGCAGTGTACCTACGACATTTCTTCCGTCAGTGCCCTTGGTGGGTGACGAGATATCACACAGCTTCTGCCCCTTGTGAACGCTTTCGATATAATCCAAATCGTGGTAGTTCACGCTGCCATCTTCCATAATAATGGGCTTGCGATCCTTATGGATATCAATCAGGAAAGTAATTTCACCGTTTTTTCCGTTAACAGGAGAAACGCCTTCTGCAATCAGGATATTTTGATCATAAATGGGGTTTTGAACAAGGGTATGCACGGTTTGCTCAATGATACCATAGATGATACCAGCCTGCTTCAAATGCCATGCTATTTCCTGAAGCCCGGCAGGCTTACCGCCGCCCTCCGGTTCTCTGATTTTAATGAACGCTTTCATTTTATCAGGGCTTGTGACCACCTCAACCACGGCGTCAACCTTTTCTTCTTCTTGCTTGTCCGCAATTTTTACAGGTTGGCCCATCGCTTTTTTAACTGTTTCTGAAATGATCGCGGCATTGAAATTCCGAATCTTCTTATATCGGACTTCATTGATCACATCCACTTCTTCAACCACCGCATAGGGGTTGCGATTAACGGTCAAATATACGCCATCGGCGTTGTAGGTAAGCTCAAAGGGCTTTTTCAACTCATTTTGATCAAAATTGTTCATTCCCGCCACCTTATGATCCAAAAAGGATATATTTTTGCCTTTCCAGCTTTGCACGCATACGCAGAATAGCTTTGGTGTGCAACTGAGAAATTCTTGACTCTGAAACCTTCATGATGGCGCTGATTTCCTTCAATGTCAATTCTTCAAAATAGTACAGCGTAACCACCATTCTTTCCTTTTCAGGCAGTTTGTCAATGGATTCAGTTAATATCTCCTTGATCTCGGTTAATTCGATGCGTTTTTCCGGGATACGGCTTTCATCGTCGTTTATAACATTAAATCCGGTTTCATAATTTTGTTCGAGATAATCTTCCAGTGAGATCATCGTGGACATGTTCACTTCCTGAAGCGTTCGGTTCAGCTCATCAACTGAAATGCCCATCTTCCCGGCTTTCTGTTCATCGGTAGCCGCGTGTCCCAGTTCATTCTCCAGCTCGGAGTATACTTTTTCAAGATCCTTGCTTTTTTTTCGAAGGGAGCGCGGTACCCAGTCCAGTTCCCGGATACTGTCGATAATAGAACCCCGTATTCTGAGGGATGCATAAGTTTCGAACTTGACACCCTTGAAGATGTCAAACTTGTCTATGGCGTCGATGAGTCCAAAAATGCCGTAACCGACCAAATCATCATATTCCACATTTGATCCGAAATATATACTAAGCCTGCCGGCCACATATTTAATGAGATCTGCATATTCTAAAATGAGCTGTTCCTTAATGGACGGATCTTTACTTTCATGATATCTCTTCCATAATTCCTGCTGTCTCTGTAGATTGGTAACAGACATATTTACCCCCCATTCTGGTCTGGTGATGACAGCTGATGGCTCATCTTCAGTAAAAAGGATGAATCTATCTACATTGTATCGCAGCCATACTCATTGTCAACCTTTTTCATCGTTTTTCTGCTTTTTACAGCCCATAATGGCTTCACAGGGGTGGGTTCGGCTTAACCGCTCTTTAATTCCTTTTTGATAAACTCGCTGACGGGAAGTGGCTCGAAGGTATCTTCATCCTCTGCTCCGGCGGATAAATCGATATTATTGCCTAACCCCATTTCTTGCTCTTTTTGTTTTTTCTCAAGCTCCTGCTTCTGCTTTCGCTCCTCCGCTTCTCTTTCGTTCTTTTTCTGTTCTACCTGGTCTTTGATGTTCAACAGCGTAGATCTTGTAAAAAGGCCTATCACAAAGAACACAACCATCATTAGAACCATTCGGGTTAAAATTACTTTTTGTGAGGCCTGGCTGACAAAACCAATCAAACCTGTTAAAAACGCGGCTGCCAGAGCGAGCAGCAAAGGCAGCTTTTGCAGATACCGCATAGGACCCTCCACAGTGAAGACAACTATTTGCGCCGCCAAAGCCCTTCTATATATAATGGACACCGTATCCGATGGTTCTTACCATCATCCGGCCGTCATCGGAATAGCACTCTATCGTTCTGCCGTAGTTTCCTCCTGTATCATCTGATACAATAGGAATGCCCAGTTCCCGTAAAACCTCTCTTGTCGCTTCCACATTTCTTTGCCCAATACGGATCGTATCGCTGCCTTGGGAGAAACTGAACATCTGGGCACCGCCTGCAATTTTTGCAATAATGCTTCCTTTTCTGCAGCCGCTTTCCAGCATTAGTTCACAAAGCTGCCTGATCCCCGTATCGGCAAACTTAGCTTTGTTGGTATTGTTCTTTGCCTGATGAGACCATGGAAGCATAATATGGGCAAGCCCGATGTTTTTAGTTTTTCTATCATAAAGCATGATGCCGACACATGAACCCAGACCCAGTGTAACCAGCACACCTGGATGATGAGTTTGCTTCAGGTCAGCCATCCCTACCTTTATTGAATTCTCAGCCATTAGCACATTGCTCCTAAGGTATTCAACAATCGGATATAGCTGTCTGCGTCAGGTACAAGGAAAAAATCGCCGATCACTTTATCCGTACCCTGAATAAACTCTGTTTCGATATATAGTACGGTATCTGTTGTTTTACCAAGCTCTATCGCGGGAACGCTTAAAATGGCTCCAGCCATGTCTATGGCCAGGGCGGGGACGTCTGGCATGATGCGTAGGCCTGTGAGGGTGGACAGCGCAGACAGATAAGAGCCTGTAAGAATATTACCGACTTCCTTCAATGCAGATAACGTAATTTCGTTATACTCCATCTCCTGGTTAATCGGGTTGCCCATCAGGATGTTTACCAGGAAACAGGCCGCGTCCTGTTCCAGAACAAACAGTATATAACCGGTGATATCCCCAAGCACTTCAAGCAATATTCCCACAACCGGTGTCTCAGCCCCGCCAAGAACCTCGTTGACATCGGAAAACCCCATGATTCTGATCTGCGGAACCTTCATATCCACTTTTTTATCCAATAGCTTCGCAAGCGCAGTGGCTGCGTTCCCTGCCCCAATGTTGCCAATTTCCTTGAGTATATCCAGATGAAAAGCGTTTAACAATGAAATATCCATATTTTTACCCTCATCGGTCTTTTCGAGACCCCCCTGATAATATAATAGTAATTCCGGTAATGCCCTGAACCAGAGTGTTATGACAATTCAGGAACAAGTTCACTGATCAGCCTTTCGAGGTTTATCAATGTAACCAGCTTTGACTCAGCTTTTGCTACACCATTGATGTAATCCAGACTACTGTCATTAATGATCCCGACGGCACTTTCTATCTTTGACTCTTCCAGCTGTAAAACCTCGGAGACCGAATCGACAATCGTGCCAAAAACAATTTTATTGATATCAAAAATAATTATTCGGGTATCATCATCTTCCGCCTTCTCGGGAAGGCCAAGCCTGGTCCTGAGATCCATGACGGGAATAATGTCACCGCGCAGATTGATAACCCCCCTGATATATGCAGGTGTTGTGGGTACTCTTGCGATATTGAGCATTCTTTCTATCACTGTCACTTTTATGATATCGGTGCCGTATTCTTCGTCACCCAAACGGAAAACAACAAACTGTTTCTTTTCAGCTTCCATCCATCAACCCTCCTTGCCCTGACAAACCGCTATAACTTAAATGATTGAGTTTACATCAATGATCAATGCGACATTCCCGTCACCCAATATGGTAGCACCCGCAATGCTGCGTATGCCAACCAGCAATTTGCCCAAAGATTTTATAACGATTTCCTGCTGACCGATCAGCTTGTCCACCACCAGCCCGGACAGTCTGTCACCCTTCCTGACAATAACGCACGTGAGCTGCTTTTTGTTTTCCGGTGTTTCCCGTGCGGGAACTCCAAGCACGTTTTCAAGACGAATGAGCGGAATAACCATACCGCGCAGCATCATAACCTCTTTGTTGCGGACGAGCTGAATATCCGATGGGTTGATGTCGCCAATTTCCCGGATGTTGCTTAACGGGATGGCATACTTCTCATCACCCACCATTACGAGCAGTGCCTGTATGATCGCAAGGGTTAATGGCAGACGAATAACAGTTTTACTGCCCTTTCCCCATACGGTATCCAATTCAATGTTTCCGCCCAGTGCTTCAATTTTTGTTTTCACCACATCCAGGCCAACGCCGCGCCCCGAAAGATCAGTTACCTTGTCGGCGGTGGAGAAGTTTGGCCGGAAAAGATATTCTACGGTTTCATTTTCTGATAATACAGCGGCTGCTTCCTCAGTTTCTAAACCTCTTTCAATAATCTTTTTGCGTACCTTTTCGATGTCGATACCCTGGCCGTCATCTTCTACCTCAATCACAACATTGTTACCGTCCTGATATGCACTCAGCCAGATATTACCGGTTTTATCCTTCCCTTTTGCCTTCCTGTCCTCCGGCTTCTCAAGCCCATGATCCGCTGAGTTGCGGATGATATGGATCAGCGGATCGCCGATCTCGTCGATCACGGTTCTGTCCAGCTCGGTTTCTTCACCGGACATATGCAGAACCATGTCCTTCTTCAACTCTTTGGAGATATCGCGCACCATCCTTGGGAAACGGCTGAAGACGGTTTCCACCGGCACCATCCTCACCTTCATGACAGCGTCATGAAGGCTTGTTGTGATTCTTTCCAGGTTTTCGACAGCCTGGTTGTAATCGTTGGTCTTCCCTCCGGAACCAACATC
>JAAYJG010000550.1 GCA_012523055.1 Ruminiclostridium sp.
GTTGCACAGAATGCGCAGCCGATGCACTTTTCCATGTCAGTCACTTCTGCCGGATGGTAGCCTTTTTCATTCAGATTCTGGTCGTTCATTTTTATAATATGCTTTGGGCACACGTTGACACAAAGCGCGCAGCCCTTGCATTTTTCCTGAATAAAAGTAACCTTTGCCAAATGTTCTCTCCCCTTTACAGAATAATAAACAAAATTAGTAAAACTTGTCCGAAATCGACCCGAACAAACCGGATCAACCTTTGTATTATAACACAACCCATGATTTAACTGCAAGAAATGCACCTAAATTCGTTTGAACGATCACCGGAATAGTTACTATTCAAAAGTAACCCGATTTATCATAGCAGGCGATTCAAGCCCATCGTTTTGTCCATATAAAAAACAGGTTCACTTAACTGTAGTTCACCGGAAATCGGTGTTGCCTGAAGGACGGTGTGAAACGCAATGGGAATTCCTGAAGCACGGGAAACCTGCTGCGCAAAATCCTTCCCTTGCAGAATATCATCCTCAGTGGTGTCTCCCATCAGATGGGCATTGTTGATAATATAATCGACCTTCATTCTTCCCGCCGCGCGTATCTCTTCCAGTGAAGCCAAGGCACCCTCAATGGTGCGGGTTTCAGGACGGAAATAGTTCAGCACAAAGTAAACAGCAGCCTCGTTTTCGGGGATCTCGTTGCGGTACCGGCCTACCACCTTTGCACCGGCATCGTCCCCTCCAACGTCCATGACGATGGCGGCAGATCTGTCTAAAAGATAACGGCTGAGATCCCCCGTTAAGGCAGGGATGTCGATATTGGTGTTCGCATAGGATGTTGTAATAACGGTAATACCCTTTTCCTCCAGCATGCTTCTGGCCTCATTGCTGCGAAAATAGGGGTTGATGATATCCAGATCGGCAAAGATAATATTCTTATTTTGCATCGACAGTGCCAAATTTACCGAGATCTCAGACTTGCCGCTGCCGTAGTGGCCTGTAATGATATGAATTCTTTTTTCGAACAGCTTATCTTCTTTACGGCTCCAATGCATATTGCTTCCTCCCTGATTCATAAAGATTGTTCCCATATTGATCGATCACAACAATCGCCGGGAAGTTCACCAGGGAAAGCTTTCTTACAGCTTCTGTGCCTAATTCACTGAATGCGATCAGTTCCAAGCTTACCACGCATTTGGAGATTAAGGCTCCAGCCCCGCCCACGGCGCCAAAATAGACTGCCCCGTATTTTTTCATGGCATCCACCACAGCCGCGTTTCGCTGACCCTTGCCAATCATTCCCGTCAGCCCCATTTCAATGAGCTTCGGGGCATATTTATCCATTCTGCCGCTGGTGGTTGGACCTGCCGAACCGATCACCCTGCCTTCCGGTGCCGGGCAGGGACCCACATAATAAATGATTTGATCTCTCAGGTCGAAAGGAAGCTTTTCCCCGGCGAGGATCAGCTCTGTCAGCTTTTGATGGGCGGCGTCCCTGGCGGTATAGACGCTTCCGGTGATTTCAACCATATCACCGGCCTTCAGGCTTTGAATGCTTTGATGGGTTAGCGGGGTGTTTAATTGAATTATCATTTTTAATCTCCTGCTGGCAGGTTCCATTTTCGTCTTGGCCATAATCATGATTGCATGAACTTGAAAATAATGGTATTGCATGCGTTCCGATGTTTTATGCATGAAATACGTGATAGTATCATGCATCGGAATGAGTTTGAGCAGTCATACATATAAAGGCTGTTCAACGGTTACCTGGGAATTCCCGTTCTTCAGCCCGTAAATCAACACCAGTGTTGCGGGTTTCCCCTTATGCCCATGAACCAGCCGGATACTCTTTGGTTCAATTTTATTCTCACGCATCGCGCAAAAGATATCTACCAGCCTTTCCGGCCTGTGAATCATGAAAAAACGCCCACATTGCTTTAGCAGCTTTGAGGAAACCGCAATGAGCTGCTCAAGCGTGCAATAAATTTCATGCCTGGAAACGGCTTTTGTGTCGTTTGGGTTTACCAGCCCACCCCCTGGCTTTGTATATGGAGGATTGGTAACCACCACATCGAAGCTGCCAATGCCAAACCATTCCAAGGCATTCAAAAAGTTCCCCTGAACGATTTCTATTTTATCCTCCAGATGGTTCAACGCAATGCTTCTTTTTGCCATTTCCGCCATTTCAGGCTGGATTTCAATGCCGGTGATATGGCCGGCCTTTGTTTTAGCCGAAAGCAAAAGCGGGATGATGCCCGTTCCGGTTCCAAGATCAACAACCCTGGCGTTTGGCAGTACCTTGACATAGTTTGAAAGAAGCACTGCATCGCTGCCGTAGCGGAAGCCTTCATTCTTTTGAATGATGCAAAGGTTATTCGTTTGCAGATCATCCAGGCTTTCGCCCTCTTTCAACAGTACATCCGCCATGTTGTTAAAGCTCCTCTTTAAGGCACTCTTTCTTTTCTTTTAGCATTGCCAAGCCATTTGAAAAATCATTCACACCTTAACTTTCCAGGCTGGCATGCCATACGCGCTTAGAGAAAGAGCCAGACATAAAATGTCCGGCTCCTGTAAATATTACGGCTTATGATTATTCCAGCTTTGGAGCATCAACAGGGCAAACATCTGCACAAGCTCCACATTCAATGCACTCTTCCGGATCGATTACATACTTGCTGTCACCAGCTGAAATACAGCTAACCGGACATTCCGGCTCACAAGCTCCGCAGCTGATGCAGTCATCATGAATGAAATATGCCATAACAGTACACCTCCATCACTTAATCAAAGGAACTTTTAATTCCCATGTTATCCTACAATAAAATTATTAGTGTGTCAACAACTTGTCTAAGAAAATAATCTTCCCGTGAAATTGAACTATTCATACGTTGTCCTTCTGAGCACAGCGAAGGCTCTTGTCATGAGTAATGAAAGAGCCTGCGCTTCGTTCAGCAGGCTTCGCCTGTCGAACGCTTCGGTATAATATAAACTTATCCAGGTATTTACCCTTTATGTGTGTAATGGCACCGTTAGTCTTCAAGCTGCTTTAAAACTTCCAGCTCCAGCTCCGGTTCTGTAGAAGCCTTATCCACATCTTTGATCAGTTTAACCTCGGATGCCCGGTATTCCTGCAGATCGGGCTCATTCTCGTTGTCGAGCTTTACCTTCACCTTTTCCTCGAGGAGACTGACATACATGATCGTGCCCGTTCCGTGAGGTGTTTGCACCAGCGCGCCGGCTTTCGGGATTCGTTTTAAAAGATCCTCATAGGCGTCCTGCTCATACTTCAAACAGCACATCAACCTGCCACAGGTGCCGGAAATCTTGGTGGGGTTCAGCGACAGGCTTTGCTCCTTTGCCATTTTAATGGACACCGGATGGAATTCGGTTAAGTGTGAGCTGCAGCAAAGGCTTCTGCCGCATACACCCAGGCCGCCCATCATTTTTGCCTCATCCCTCACCCCGATCTGACGAAGCTCGATCCTGGTTCTGAACACAGCAGCCAGGTCTTTTACCAGCTCACGGAAGTCTACCCGGCCGTCGGCGGTAAAGTAGAAAAGAATTTTGTTGTTGTCAAAGGTATATTCCACATCGATCAGCTTCATTTCCAGGCTATGCTTCTGAATTTTTTCCTGGCAAATCCGATAAGCTTCCTCCGCCTTTTTTTTGTTGTCCTCTACCTGCTGCAGATCCTCCGGAGTAGCTTTGCGCATGACCTTTTTCAGCGGTGCGATGACTTCTTTTTCATCTACATCCTTAACCCCGTTCACAACTTCACCGCACTCCACACCACGCGCGGTTTCAACGATAACACGATCCCCCTGCTCCATCTCGAGATCCACAGGGTCGAAATAATATACCTTTCCGGCATAACGAAACCGGACACCAATAACTCTGGCCATGTATTTAAACCTCCTGAATTTCCATCACCAATACATCAACCCCCAGCTGGTGGTTGACATTATACTCAAAACTACGCCGCATCCCTTCCAAAATATTCATTTTATCCAGCAGCTTTCTTTTTGAGAACCTCTTTGCAAGCTTAATAATCATATCCTTTTTGTCGGAATTAATCAACCTGTTTTCCATGCCCTCCAAGGTCATCATGCAATCCCGGTAGAAGGACAGCAGAATGTCCAGCACGGTGGTCACCTCGGCCTTGTTCTCTGAAAGTGCCTTGCGAAGCTCTTCCGCATTATGGATATCCTCCGGCTTTTCAAGCAGCCTGAACACCAGCTGGCGCAGCTCCCGCACAGAACCCTCTTCGATGATATGGATGGCATTGCCCGGAATGCCCCGGGAAAATTTTAAAATGAAATCCCATTCATTATCATCGAGGGTATACAGGGGCTTGAGTATTTGCAGCATTTCCGTGTCAGAATAGGGATTCATCCTGAAGTGAATCGTTCTGGATCGGATGGTGGACAGCAAAGAATCGAAGCTTGAAGCCGACATCAGAATGATGGCATACTCCGGAGGTTCCTCCAGGGTTTTTAGCAGGCAATTCTGTGCCTGGGTGGTCATCTGCTGCGCGTTGTCGATAAAATAGACCTTCCTGTTACCGTATGCCGGACGATTTGCCACATCATCCTGCATGGCCCGGATCAGATCCACACCGATGGATGGCTTATCGGTAATCACCTCATAAAAATCCGGGTTTGTTCCCTCGATAAAGGTGCGACAGGAAAGACATGCAGCCCCGGGTTTACATCCCATACACAAAAGGGCTCTGGCAAAAGCCAGCGCAAGGGTTCGCTTTCCCATGCCTGACGGCCCGGAAAAAACACAGGCATGCCCGGGTTTTCCTAAAGCGATGTTCATTTTCAACTGACTGACCAGTGTATTTTGTCCGATGATTTGATCTAATGTCAATATGATAAACCTCGTTTTTTCTTAACGCTGCAGGACGAAATAAACACAGCTGTACTTGTTTGGTGCAAACCGATGGTACTCGCCCGAATGGATAAGACGGCATTGGTCTACAGGATAATATCCAGAACCATTCCGCGGATATCCTCGATGCGTCCGAGAATTTTCAGATGATCCTTTTCATTGCTGAGAATTTCTTTTGTAAGCTCCTCCATGCTTTCATTGATCTTTTTCACTGTGGCATACAGCCTGTGACGGCCTCTGCGATCCATAAAGCTTTCCCGGGAAAAACGGGAAAACCCGCGGACTGATTCTTCCAGAAACTCTGAAACCATTCGCTTATATGCCTTTAATTCGGCGATATCCACCTTATCACTCAGCCGTTCTCCCTGTTTGACGATGTCCTGAGCCATTTGCTTCAGCATTTCTTCCATGTTTTGAGAGGTCTGTTTTTTTAGCGTTGAGCTGAACTGGCTTTGGCTTTTGCCATCCACATGCAGGTTACTGGTGTTCACTTTGCTGCCCGCGCTGGTTGAAGGCTGATTGGAGCCGTCAATTTTCAAATTCATTCTTTCACCTCCCAAATTCCATGAGGGCTGAACTGTCGTATCACTATCATTATCGGCAAAGAAACGCGTCCATATAGCTTTTGATCTGTGAAAAGGAAGCATCAATGCCTTCGGTGCCTGAAATTCGTTTCATTCGTTCGGGATATAGCTTGCATAACTGAATATAGCCTTCATATACCTTGAGTTGGAAGGCAACCCCCTCCATCTCCAGCCTGTCTGGCTGGCTGCTGTCAAATCGTCTTTTCAGGGCAACCTCCGGGTCCACATCCATGAAAAAGGTGATGTCAGGCATCAGGTTTCGGGTAGCAATATCATTGACCGCTTTAACTGTTTCCATTCCAAGGCCTCGGGCAAACCCCTGATAGATATAGCTTGAGTCTACAAACCTGTCGCAGATCACACATTTCCCCGCGTTCAGGGACGGAAGGATGATCTGTGCGACCAACTGCGCCCTTGACGCAGCGTAAAGCAGCATTTCAGTCACCTGATCCATTTCGGTATGTCGGTTGTCCAGCACGACAGAACGAATTCTTTCGCTGATGACTGCTCCGCCGGGTTCACGCAGAACCAGCGGCTCGAAGCCCTTAACGTCTAAATATTCGCTTAGAAGGGCGATTTGTGTGGTTTTCCCTGAGCCATCGGTTCCTTCAAAAGAGATAAAAATTCCCTTGCGCATTTTCTTCCGTGTTCCTTTCCTGAATGGATGCTCTGCATCTGTTTTAAAGATTTGCCATGGGCTCTGAGAGTTTTTCAGCATTTTGATCCAATACCCGGATCAGACCCTTGTTCTCGGCAAGCCCCTGAAGCTCACATCCACTGTGCATCAGATTTTGAACCTGGGCAATGGTGTTTTCGGTGATGGTCTCGCCCGGACAAAGGATTGGTACTCCCGGCGGATAGGGTGTTACCATGCTGGCACTGACAAAGCCCGCGGAGCTTTCAAGGGGAATGTATACCACCTTCCCCAGGTAGTCGGACAGGCTAGGGATTTCACACCGTGCAGGCTGCGCCTTGAAGGGCTTGAAACCTGTTTTCGGGGCGCATGGCATCACCTTATCATCAAGCTCACGCAGCACTTTGATGACCATACGAAGCTCTTCGCTTGTATCTGCCGGGGTTATGATCAGAACCACATGAGTCTCATCTGCCATCTCTGCTATTATACCATAAACCTGTTCCAGAATCGTGCTGAATTGGTAACCGCTATATTCTGTTTTTGAGGTATCCACGACGATACGGGTGGCATCCCTTTCAAAGCCGCATAAACTGTCGGGAACCAGCCTCAGCTTATCCATTTCAGTCAGCTCCATTTTCATTTCATTCAAAGCTTCGATAAGCCTTTCATAGGTTTCCGGCCCTTCGTGGCTGGCGAAATAACAGGCATATTCTATTGATGCCATCAGCATATAGGATGGGCTGGTGGTGGTGAGCATGGATATGCTGCGTTTTATCCTGTCACCGGAGATATGGCTGGTGCCCAGATGCAGCAACGCTGTTTGGGTCAGAGCCGGCATCGTCTTGTGCAGGCTTTGAACACAGACATCGGCACCTTGCCGCAAGGCCGTCTTGGGAAGATGGCTGGAAAAAGCGAAATGAGCCCCGTGCGCTTCATCCACGATCAGAAATTTCCCTCTTTCATGCAATAGACTGGCCAAATCCTCCAATGGAGCGCAAAGCCCGTAATAGTCAGGGGATGTGACCAGTGCACCCTTTGCGTCCGGGTTTTCATCCAGGGTCTTTCGCCAGCTTTCAATAGAAACCGGCAATACCATTTGCCATTGTTCATCATACCGGGGCATTACAAAAATGGGTTGAATTCCAAAAAGGATCAGCCCATTGATAACAGATATGTGGCAATTACGGGCAACAAGCAATTTGTCCCCTTTGTTCAAACAGGCTGCAAGCATCGCATGAATGCCCGATGTAGAGCCATTGACAAGGTAAA